>DASXUF010000051.1 GCA_036504975.1 Candidatus Binatia bacterium
AGCGGGCCGAGGTTCTGCAACTATCCCTGGAGCATCTTTTTCTCGTCGGCGTCTCCACCGGCATCGCGATTGTGATCGGCGTGCCGCTCGGGATCATGCTCACGCGCCGCCCGTCGCTCAGCAAGCCGGTTCTCGGCTTCGCTAACGTCATACAAACGGTGCCCAGCCTGGCCCTGTTCGGCTTTCTCATTCCGCTCAACATTTACATCTTCCACACCCGCGTCATCGGCGGCATCGGCGCGCGCACCGCCGTCGCCGCGCTCGTGCTCTACGCTCTGCTGCCGATCATCCGCAACACGTTTACCGGGATCAACAACGTGGACCCGGCGATCCGCGAAGCCGGAAAGGGCCTCGGCATGACGGACCGCCAGCTCCTGCTGCAGGTCGAGATCCCGCTCGCTCTCGGCGTCATCATCGCGGGCGTGCGCGTCGCCGCAGTCATCTGCGTCGGCACCGCCACGATCGCCGCGGCGATCGACGCGGGCGGGCTGGGACGCTACATTTTCCGCGGCCTCCGAATGAACGACAACACGCTGATCCTGGCCGGCGCCGTGCCCGCGGCGATGATGGCGCTGGCGGCCGACTTTCTTTTGGGTTGGGTCGAGCATCTTTTCGGCAGAGGCGTCGGCGTCCGCTTGGGGCGGCGTCGCGTCGGCAGCGCTGCTGCAATCGTGTTGGTCGCGGCGCTGGCTGTCTGGGCCGTTGCATCGCTTCAAACCGTCGCGCCTGCGAGACGAATCGCCGTCGGATCGAAAGATTTCACCGAGCAGATCATCGTCGGCGAAATCGTAGCTCAGGTGATCGAAAACAAAACCGGACTCGAAGTCACGCGGCGTTTCGACCTGGGCGGCAACCTGGCGCACGATGCGCTCGTCTCGGGTGAGATCGACGCCTACGTAGAGTACACCGGCACGGCGCTGACCGCGATTCTCAAGCTGCCGCCGGTGTCCGATCCCAAGGAAGTCTATCGTCGCGTGAAGGAAGACTATGCCGCGCGCTTCGGCCTCGAATGGACCGAGCCGCTCGGCTTCAACAACACTTTTGCGATTCTGGTGCGCGGCGAGGATGCGCAAAGGCTGAAGCTTAGGACGATCACAAGCGCCGCGCCTCACGCGCCCAAGTGGCGCGCCGGCTTCGGCCAGGACTTCATGTCGCGTCCCGACGGCTATCAGGGCTTCGTGCGCGCTTACGGTCTCAAGTTTCGCGAGGTGCGCGAGATGGACCTGTCGCTGACCTACCGCGCTCTCGCGGACCGCCAGGTGGATTTGATCGCGGGGAATTCGACCGACGGCTTGATCGCGCGCCTGAAGCTCTTTCAGCTGGAAGACGACCGGCGTTATTTTCCGCCCTACGACGCCGTGCCGGTCGTGCGGCGGCAAACGCTCCAAAAATATCCGGAGATCCGCGCCGCGCTGAAAGCGCTTGGAGGCTCGATCTCGGTCGAAGAGATGCGCCGGATGAATTTCGCGGCGGACGGCGAGAGACGCGCGCCCAAAGACGTGGTAGAAGAGTTCCTGCGCAACAAGAGGTTGGCGAGCGGAGGCTGAGAGCGAAGACTTTTATCCGCGTTTTTGGCCCGCCGAGATTTCGATCGATCCAAATCCGAGGAAGGACCATTCGCGATGTTGAAAGGAGGCGCGGTTTTTCGCGCGCTGCGCTACCCGGATTTTTTCTGGTTCTGGACGAGTTACTTCGTCTCCAACGTCGGCGCGTGGATGCAGAACGTGGCGCAGGGCTGGCTGCTGTTCGAGATCACGGATTCTCCTTTGTACCTCGGCCTGTTCAGTTTGCTCCGAACCGTCATGCTCTTCTGTTTTTTCGTGCTGGGCGGGCTCATGGCCGACCGGTGGGACCGCCGCCTGGTCATGATTTGGATTCAGGTGGTTTCCCTGGCGACGGCGTTGATCCTCGCGATTCTGGTCTCGTGGGACGCCATCCGCGTTTGGCACCTTTTCGTATTCGGCGCGGTGACTTCGACGGCGTGGGCTTTCGAGCAGCCGGTGCGCCAGTCGTTGATTCCGAGCCTTGTCAGCCGCGAGGACCTGGTGAACGCCCTCGCGCTGAATTCCATCACCTGGCAAGGCGCGGGATTGTTGGGGCCGGCCCTGGTCGGATTGTTGGTCGATAGCGTCGGGATCGACGGCTGCTTCTATATCAACGCGGTCAGCTACTTCGCCATCATCGGCGCTTTGTTCCGGATGCACATCCCGCCCCAGAAGGCGGAGCCTGAGAGAATGCGAATGGTCGCGAGCCTGTTCGACGGCTTTCGGTATATACGGCGGCAAAAATTAATCCTGACCCTGCTGGTCGGATCGTCGTGCGTCAGCATCTTCGGGCGCTCTTACATCATCCTGCTCCCGGTGTTTGCCAAGGACGTGCTTCAGGTCGGCGCATCAGGATTGGGATTCATTTCCGCCGCGCCCGGCCTCGGCACGATCATCGGCGCGCTCAGTCTCGCCGCGTTGGGGCGGGTCAAAGTCACGCGTCGCGCGCTTCTGGCGATCCTCTGCGGCGTAACCGTGTCGCTGTTCGCCTTCGCCATGAGCCGGGATTTTTCTGCGGCATTGCCCGCGTTGGTCGTCGTCGGCGCGCTGAGCACGGTTTTCGATACGCTGCTCCACACGCTCATCCAGTTGACGGTGACGGACTCCTACCGAGGAAGAGTGATGGGAGTTTACGGCCTCAGCGCGGCCGGCATGAGAGAGTTCGGCGGCATGCAAGCCGGCTTCCTAGCGGAATGGGCCGGCGCTCCATTCGCCATCGAGGCCGGCGCTGTGGCGTTGCTGCTGGCGGCGGTATTCTTTTTCGCGCCGCAGTTGAAAAAAATGACAGATACCTAGACAAAGATATTTGAAAGTTTCGGTTGAAGTTTGGAATAGGGAATCGGAAAAACCACGTATCGCGCGAAGACGCAAAGCACGCCAAGTTCGGAGAAATAGGATGATATTTTCCTTTGCGTCTTGGCGTCTTGGCGCGATAAACTTTGTTGAAGTCGTTCTGTCTAGCATTTAAGGGGTAAGAATCTAGAGTTGCGAACCGGCACATGGCGGAAGAAGAGAGATTCTTCGCTGCGCTCAGAATGACACAAATGAGTCTGTCATCCTGAACAAAGTGAAGGATCTCGAACGAGAAATTTACGATCAAACCGCTTGATGGTTTGACATGCATCGGGTCATCGGATAATTTTTCGGGAATTAGAGAAGATCGTGGAGGCGGGATGAAAGATTTTTATCAGGCTTGGCTGGATGAGTCGGCGCGAAACGACAAGACGGTAAACGAAGCGCCGCGCGTGGCGCGCGGAAAAGACTTGAACTGGACGCGCACGCGGCAGGACGCCAAGGCCGCGCTCATGATCGCGCCCGAGACCGGGTTTCCCACCGGCGGCAGCTTGTTAATGAAGGCGGAGATTCCCGCCGGCTGGCATACCGGCAAGCACGTTCACGGCGAGGAGGCGATCTACGTCGAGAGCGGCGAAGGCTTCATGGTTCTGGACGACAAACGCTACGACTTCCATAAGGGAACTATTTTTCACGTGCCGCACCGCTCCACGCACCAGCTTTTCAACAGCGGAAAAGAACCGGTCTTCTATCTCTCCGGTCTTGCCTGGCCGCTCGAGGCGTTCATTAAAATGGCCCCGATGCAGCAAATCGAAGACGCGGGACAGAACAATAAGTCGGCGCCGGCGAAGGCGCCGCGCGAGGAATCGCAATACTGGCCGATCGACGGCCGGCGCATCTCGATGCACGAGGAGCAGTTCGAGAAATCCGACGAGTCGAAGCACGGCGCGACTTATTTTCTCATGGGCCGGAGCGGCAAGCAGAACGGCTTCAAAGCGATGGCGGTCGCGATCAGCTCGATCTTCGTCGACCTGCCGCACACGAAAAGCCACAGCCACGCGCATCCGGAAGCCTATCTATATGCGCTGGCCGGCAGCGGTTACTCCGAGATCGGCGGCAAGAGGTATGATTGGGTGCAAGGCGACGCCGTTCACGTTCCGCCGGGCATGATGCACCACCAGCATTTCAATCCCAACGACGTGGACATGAAGGAGCTTCGATTCGAATTCGGCGTGCGTTACTGGATGGTCGATCAGTGGCGCGGTTACGTGACCATCGATAAGCACATGAAGGCCACGACGCATTTGACCGACTGAGGCGGGTGGTCAGTAAAGTTTCGGAGTTATTCGCCGAATATTAAGGAAGTATGAACGAAAGCGCAGCCAGGAAAATCGACCAGAACAAGATGATGTTGGGCTTCATCGTGCGCCGCTGCGCGCGCGAGATCGGCCATCCCCCCACGCCCGAAGAATTCGCCGAATGGGCCAACAACCAGGAAAACAATGGCCGCCGCTACAGCCTCTTCGGCAAACCGATCTCCCCGACCGCAGCTCGAATTATCCTCAGCCAGCCGGGAAGGCTGGTCACGGCTAGGTTGGAGTCCGTTGTCAGGCAACTGCGGTGATTTAGACAAGAGTCTCGAAGCCTTCCTGTCCGGTAAAGTTCCTCTAGAAAGCCTTAACCGCTCGCGGTGAACGGTCGCGGCGAGCGAATGCGAGCCGGCGGTCCGCTCGAACGTGAACTTAGGACTCAAGCTTGATCTCACCCGTGACTTTAGTGATTCGAAGCGCAAGAGCAATCGCGAGCAGGAAGGGACCCAGATAAACCAGAGCCTCCTCGGCGCTAGTGCGACGCGTCTTTTGCAAAAGATCATCCAGTATTTGCGCGAGTATTGTTTACTCCGGCAACGCTAACAAGGTCAAGGTCCTTTCTACTCGCTAAAGTGCGGCTTAGGCGCTTGTGGAGCGTATGGAAGGGCGATTATGAAAGAAACGTTCCGACGGGTATCGAAGCAATCTGCTTTAAACTACAAACTCACCTTCTCCGCGTAGAGCTTCTCCATAAAACCGCTCGCCTTGAGCTCGTCCAAAAAGTGCGAATCGAAGAGGTCGCTGGGCTTCAGGTTTTTGGACTTCGGATCGACGACCGAGACGGTATCCAGGATCGCCTGGGCGGCTTCCCGGTCGGGAAGGGGCAGCGGCGTCAGTTGCGCGGCAAAGGATTCGTACATCGTCTCCAGCGCCCCCGGATTGGCGCCGCTGAAATATTTCTTGATGATCGCGATGCTTTCGGCGCGGCGCGTGAGATAAAAATGGATCGCCTCGACGTATCCCTTGACGAAGCGTCTCACGGTGTCCTCGTCCCTTTTGATGAACGACCGCGTGGTCATCAGGAGCGCGGTGATCGCGGGAATCTCCTTGACGTCGATGATCTTGACGCCGAGCCGCTTGGCTTCGGCGGCGAATTGCTGGTTGAGCGGCGCGCCCTGAATGAGATCTTTCGAGAGCGCCATCACCCGGTTGGGCGCGGCCCCGGCCGAAACGATCTCCACGTCTTTTACCGGATCGAGTCCGGCGCGGCGCAGGATTATACGGGCGATGAGATCGGATCGGCCGCCGAGCTCGGAGACTCCGACTCTCTTCCCTTTAAGGTCGGCGACCTTTCCGATGTTGGACGAAACCGCCATGCCGTAGGGCTCGACTCTCATGTGCGTGCAGAGCGAGACGATGTCCGAGCCGGCCAGAACGGGTTGCACGATGGCCAGGGGATTGCCGAAACCGATCATGAAATCCGCGCCGATCAGCGACTGGACGCCGCCGGCGAGCGGATCGCGAATGAAAACTTCTTCTACTTCAATGCCGTTTTGCTTGAAAATACCGCCGTCGATTCCGACGTAGGAGATCGCGGCGCCGACTTCCCAACCGACGTAAGCGAGCCGCACCTTTTTAAGCTCGGCCGCGCCGGCGGTAGAAGAGAACCAAAGCAGCGATCCGCAGAGAATCGCGCCGAGGTTAAAGCTCCAGGACTGTCGCATTGTTCCCCCAGATTTCCGGCTGAGCGCCGAGCGCGTGGCCGAGTGAAGAAACTCGTTCAAGGTAAAAGGTAATATGTTCCCGGCGGAGTTGCAAGCTTGCTCCCTTGCACCGTCCCTGGTATTTTTTTCGCATGGCCTTGGAGCGAAAAGAAGGACGTTTCGAGATCGTCTCGGACTTCAAGCCGCAAGGCGACCAACCCGAGGCGATCGAGAAGCTGGCCCGCGGCGTCGAAGAAGGAAAAAGACACCAGGTCCTCCTCGGGGTCACCGGCTCGGGCAAAACCTTCACGATGGCCAACGTGATCGCGAGCGTGCATAGGCCGGCGCTCGTGATCGCGCCCAACAAGACGCTGGCCGCGCAGCTCTACAACGAATTCAAAGAGCTGTTTCCGCAAAACGCCGTGCGTTACTTCGTCAGTTACTACGATTATTATCAGCCGGAAGCGTACGTCCCATCGACGGACACCTACATCGAAAAAGACGCCTCGATCAACGACGAGATTGACAAGCTGCGCCACTCCGCGACCAAGGCGCTTTTGGAGCGGCGCGACACGATCATCGTGGCGAGCGTCTCGTGCATTTACGGTCTGGGATCGCCGGAGGCGTACTTCGATTTGATGGTCTATCTGGAAGAGGGGATGGAGATCGAGCGCGATCGCGTGCTCAGAAAGCTCGTCGATATCCACTATCAGAGGAGCGATTACGACTTTCACCGCGGAACGTTTCGCGTGAGAGGGGACGTCGTCGAGGTCTTTCCGGCCTACGAAGACATCTCCGCCGTGCGCATCGAGTTTTTCGGCGACCGGATCGAGCACCTGCTCGAAATCGATCCGATACGCGGCAAGGCGCAGCGCCGCGTCGGCAAGGCGGCGATCTATCCGGCGAGCCACTACGTTACCACGGAGGAGCGGATGAAGCTCGCGGCCGCGGGAATTCGCGCCGAGCTCACCGAGCGCCTTGCCGAGCTCCGCGCGGAGAACAAATTGCTGGAGGCACAGCGGCTGGAGCAGAGAACGCTCTACGACCTGGAATTGTTGGATGAGATGGGCTTCTGTCCGGGCATCGAAAATTACTCGCGCCACCTCACCGGCCGGAACCCGGGCGATCCGCCGCCGACGCTGCTCAGCTATTTTCCCGACGATTTCCTTCTTTTCATCGACGAGAGCCACGTAACGGTGCCGCAGGTCGGCGGCATGTACCGCGGCGATCGATCGCGCAAGAGCACGCTGGTCGAATACGGCTTCCGCCTGCCGTCCGCGCTCGACAACCGTCCGCTGAACTTCGAGGAGTTCGAGGCGATGACGCACCAGGCGATCTACGTCTCGGCGACCCCGGCGGACTACGAAATCGAAAAGAGCGGGCGGGTCATGGTCGAGCAACTCATCCGTCCGACCGGGCTCATCGATCCGGAAGTCACGGTGCGCCCGGCGCGGAATCAGGTGGACGATCTCCTCGACGAGATCCGCAAGCGGACGGAGAAAAAAGAGCGCGTCCTGGTGACGACGTTGACGAAGCGCATGGCCGAAGATCTGACCGACTACTATCAGGACTTGAACGTCAAGGTGCGCTATCTTCATTCGGATATCGAAACGCTCGAGCGGGTTGAGATTATCCGCGAGCTGAGAAGGGGGACCTTCCACGTCCTCGTCGGAATCAATCTCCTGCGCGAGGGATTGGACATTCCGGAAGTGTCGCTGGTGGCGATTCTCGACGCCGACAAGGAAGGCTTCCTGCGCTCCGAGCGCTCGTTGATTCAAACGATCGGCCGGGCCGCCCGGAACGTGAACGGGAGCGTGATTCTCTACGCCGATTCGGTGACGGATTCGATGAAGAAGGCGATCGACGAGACCAACCGGCGCCGCCGGCTTCAGGCGGAGTACAATCGGAAGCATGGCATCACGCCGCAGACCGTGGTCCGCTCGCTCGGCACGCCGCTTGTGGAAGCGTACGAAGCCGACTATGTTACAGTGCCCCTGGTGGCGGAAAGGTCCGAGAAGTATGATGCCAAACAAGACGCCCGCATGCTCGATCGCCTGAAAAAAGAAATGAAGCAGGCCGCGGCGAGTCTGGAATTCGAGCGGGCCGCGGAGCTGCGCGACCAGATACGCCGGATCGAAGAGCGGGAATTGGGTTTGCACGACCCGCTGCTGGCGCGGGGAGCGGAGGGATGAAGTGTGTGTTCTGTTCTAGCCGGACTTTACTGCGTCAGAGACGTCGTCGTCTATTCGGTTCCTGCTTCCTGATCCTATCCATGTTCGTGTCAATGTCCGCGGAAACGTTGGCACAAGCTACTCATGATGTTCCAGTCGTGATTCCACCTATGGATGAAACTGCGCGGCGACAGTGGAACGAGGATTCGCAAAAGTGTTCGAGCTTCCAAGAAAACCCTGACCTCGCAATTGAGCATTGTACGAGAGCAATGAATTCACCTCACCTCGTCGGTCTAGTTCTCGCCATTCTTTTGAGCAATCGTGGCGCAGCGTATCAATTTAAGGGCGACTATGATCGCGCGATTCAAGACTACGGCCGAGCTTTACAAGCTGAGTCCGGCTTTCGGTCTGTTTTAACCGAGCGTGGCGCAGCTTACGCCAGCAAAGGTGATTACCACCGCGCCATTCAAGATTTCAACGACGCGATTCTTCTTCTCCCGGACGATGCGCGTGCGTTTTATGGCCGCGGCTATGTTCACCGAAGGCAAGAGGACTATGACCGTGCAATTCAAGATTATGACACGGCGATTCGGTTGGATCCGAAGATTGCGGTGGTTTACAGTGAGCGGGGATATGTCTATGCTCGCAAGGGGGATGATGCTCGGGCGATTCAAGATTATGATGAGGCCATCCGGTTAGAGCCAGGCGATACGCTCAGTTTACTCAGACGCGGTCGGGCCTATTTTCGTAAAGGGAGTTACGAGCGCGCAATACGGGACTATGACGAGATCATTCGCATAGACCCAAAGGATGCCCGAGCGCTTCAAAACAAAGGACGCGCACTCTTTTACCTCGAGCGGTTTGGCGATGCGCGAGGCGCTTTCACAAAGGGTGTCGAGCTTGAACCTCAAGATGCGTATGGTTCGCTCTGGCTGTATTTGGCGCGCACGCGAGAAGGGCACAACGGGAAGGATGAACTCGCGGCCAACGCAAAGAACCTGGACGTTCAACAATGGCCATGGCCTATTGTGAGGTTTTATCTCGGTACAGCGGCGCCCAAAGACCTTCTTAGGTCCGCCGAGAGTTTGGACCCGAAGAAAAGCCGCGAGCAACGTTGTGAGGCGTACTTCTATCTTGGCGAGCAAGCATTGATGCGGGGCGACCGGCAAGAAGCCATCAAGCTCTTCCAAGCAACTCTCGATACCGGGGTAACGAACTTTATTGAGTACGAGGCGGCACAGATCGAGCTGCAGCGTTTATCGCGGTGAGCCCTGTTGCCGTAGGGCGGAGAGATGAAAATAGCTATCTGCAATCAACGGTCAGGTGTCGGCTTTGGATGGGTGGCGGGATGCGCCGTTGCTTTGCTGCTTGCCTGCGCCGCCTGCTGGCAGCCCGGCGACGAGCGTCAAATTAAAAACGCGGTGAGCGCCTTTTACGACGTTTATATGAAGGTGCGTCCGTCGGGCGTGCCGACGAAAGAGGAACAACCGGAATTCAAGAAGGTGATCTCGACCGGCCTGGCGGGTCTATTGGACGAAGCATTTACCAGTGAAGAAAAGAATACTTTTAGGGAAACGAAGATCGAGGGAGATCTGTTCAGCTCTTTGGACCAAGGAGCGCTGTCATACAAGATTTTACAATGCGAAACTCAAACGGCGCCGGCCGCATGCCTGGTCGAGCTGACCAGCGTCGATGACCGTAACAATGCCAAGTTCGCCTGGAAAGACCGAGTCTTTCTGGTCCGGGAGGGCGATCGCTGGGTCGTAGACGATATCGAATTCCTCGGCGACCGTCCGTACATGCACAAAGGCCGTCTCAAAGATGTCTTGAGACAAATCATAGAAGAGGCGAAGAAACCGGCGGTCTAGCTCTGATTCGGTTTGGCGACCGGCTATCCCGGCCGGCGTTCCGGAAAACGTTCCGGATGCGCGGCATGATGCGACGCGCCGGTATATCCCAACTGCTGCGACATTTGTTTTGCGGCGTGCTTGATCAGTCTCACGTGACTCTCGAACTTGTGCGATTTCATCTGACTCTCGGTGCCGGTTAGGCCGACCGCTGCGACGGTACGCCCTTCCATATTAAAGATCGGGGCCGCGATACACACCACGTCGAGATTGTTCTCGCAATCGTCGATGGCATACCCGTTCGCTCGCACATACGCCAGCTCGCGGAGCAGGTGGTTCAGCGTAGTGATGGTTTTCGGCGTGTGCTTGGGCAACCCCCGGTCCCGGAGGATTGCTTCTACGGCTTGCTGGGGCAGGTGGGCGATCAATGCCTTGCCGACGGAGGTGCAATGCACGTCCATGCGCCTCCCGACCCATGTGTTGATCCTGATAAAACCGGGCTTGTCGATTCGTTCTATATAGACCGCTTCATGTCCGTCGAGAATCGCCAGGTGGCCGGCGAGGCTGGTTTTTTCCACCAACTCCTGAAGCAAAGGGTAGGCAACATCGTGAAGCTCCAGGCCGCGCAGCGCATGACTGCCGACGCTGAAAAGCTTCATGCTGATGCGGTATTTGCCGACAGTGTCGTCGCGCTGAAGATATCCGCGTTGTTTCAGCGTCCGAAGGATGTAACTCAAGCTGCTCTTCGGCAGCTTGAGCCTCCTGCTGATCTCGGAATTCGTTAGCCCATTCTTGCTCTGGCTCAGCACCTCGAGGATGGTCAGGGCCCGCTCGATCGCGCCGACTGTCGTGGGCTCTTTCATAGTCACCCTTCTATCCGGTTTTGTCTTATGAAATCGGCTAATAGAACCCATGTTCAGTATTATGAACAAAAATTGCTGTTGTCAACTCTCAAATTGTTGACTTGCGTCCAGTGGAACGTTAGAGAAAGTGAGCGGTATTAAGAATCAGTGTTCAGAATACCGAACACGTGGCACTAGGACGCGTGAAGTTATTCAAAATAATTCTAGCAAAGGAGGGCGATGATGAAGGCAGGCAACAACGGTTCTGACCCAATCATGGCAACCGAAAGAGAGTGGAAGACCGATCCACGCTGGAGGGGCGTCGTTCGGCCTTACCGGGCGGAGGACGTTTTCAAAATTCGCGGCTCGATACCTCTGGACGGTGGTCTGAAAAGAATCGCCGGTCTTACCGCCGGAAGACTCTGGGAATTGCTCCATAGCGAGGAGTACGTGCCCTCGCTCAGCGCCATGGATGGCATACAAGCCGTTCAGCAGGTCAAGGCGGGTCTCAAGGCGATCTACTGTAGCGGATGGCAGGCGGCGGCCGGCGCCAACAGCGCCAGGAAAATGTATCCCGATCTGAGCCTCTATCCTTCCGACAGCGTTCCCGCGCTCGTGCGTGAGATCAACAACGCTCTCTCGAGGCAAGACGAAATCGACCGGCTGGAGAACAAGAGCGGCACTTACTGGTTCGCGCCCGTCGTCGCCGACGCCGAGGCCGGCTTCGGCGGGAGCTTGAACTCCTTCGAGATCATGCGGGCAATGATCGACGCCGGGGCCGCCGGGGTCCATTTCGAGGATCAGAACTCCTCGGTCAAGAAATGCGGACACATGGGCGGCAAAGTCGTCGTCCCCACCTCCGAATTCATCCAGAAACTCGTGGCCGCGCGACTCGCCGCCGACGTCGAAGGCGTCGCCACGCTTGTTATCGCCCGGACCGACGCCAACGGGGCCAGCCTGATCACGAGCGACGCCGATGAGAGAGACCGGCGCTTCTTTACCGGTGAGAGAACCTCAGAAGGCTTCTTTGTCGTTCGCGCGGGACTCGAAGCCGCCATCGCCAGAGGACTCGACTACGCTCCTTATGCCGACATGCTGTGGTGCGAGACTTCGGAGCCGGACCTCAAAGAGGCGAAGACCTTTTCAGAAGCGATCCGAAAACAATTTCCCGAGAAGCTTCTGGCCTACAACTGCTCGCCGTCGTTCAACTGGAAGAGAAAGCTCGACGACTCGACCATCGCCAAGTTTCAAAAAGAGCTGGCCGCTATGGGCTACAAATTCCAGTTTGTGACTCTGGCGGGTTTTCATTGCATCGCCGAAGCGATCTTTCGGCTCTCGATGGATTATCTGCGCCGCGGCATGGCGGCCTATGCGGAGCTGCAGCAGAGGGAGTTTGAAATGGAGCCGTTGGGCTACGACGCCGTCAAGCATCAGAGATCGGTCGGCGCGAGCTACTTCGACGCCGTTGCCCAACTGGCCGCGGGCGGCGCGGCGTCCACGCTGGCGCTTAGCGGTTCGACGGAGGATGAGCAGTTTTTGTGCGAAGGCGGTTCGGCACGCGCTGCGGCCGTTCACAGAAAATAGCGTTCGAACCCTTAAACTTTATTTTTTGTAAAGCTGCTTGATGAATCCGGAGCTTTCCAACTCGCGCACCAGGCTTTGATCGACAAAGGCTTTCGGGTCCGCGGCCGCCGCCCTCGGATCGCGCGGCGCGAGATCGTCGAGCAGGGTTTTGACGCCGTCCGGAGTCGGCATGAGATTTTCCGGAAAGACGGCGGTATAGGCGCGGTAGGCTCTCTCCAGGCTTTCCGGGTCGGTGATTCTGAGATTCTTTCCGAAAATCGCTTTCGTCGGCTCTTTCTCCGTCTTGATCGAGTGGACCGCTTCGACCATCGCGCGCGCGAACTTCGAAAAGATCGGCCGCTTTGCCTTGAGAATGCTTTCGCGCGTGAGCACCGCGTTCCACCAGAACGGGATTTTCAACGAGCCGATATCCAGCAGGTCTCGGAAGCCCAATTTTTCCGCCTCGCGCACGAACGGTTCGGGCATGATGACGAACTGAACCACTCCCCGCGACAGCGCCGCGAATCTCTCTGTGTTGCCGCCGGCCGTGATGATCTTCGCCTCCTTTTCCGGATCGACACCCACTCGTCTCAACGCAAGCCGGAGGCCGAGGTCGGACGTGCTTCCGAGCCGGTTGACGCCGCCGGTTTTGCCTCTGAGCTGCTCCAGGGCCGTGATGGATTGCAGGGTGATGATGTGATCCACGAACGTCGGCACCATGCCGAGAATCATCACGATATCGGCGCCGGCGAGACGCGAGCTGACCAGCGTGGTGACCGATGTTACGATCACGTCGACTTCGCCCGCGAGCATCGCCTGCAGCGCCGTGGGGCTGGCGCTGATGCGGATGACCTCGGAGGCGAGCCCCTGCTTCTTCATCAGTCCTTTTTCCTGGACCACCCAGATCGGGCTGTTGGCCGGACTGTCGCCGGCCCAGGCGATGCGGATGCGGTCCTGAGCGGAGGCCGCCGTCGGATATGCGAATAGTGCCGCGGCGACAAGGGCCGACGCTAGAAAGTTTTCGGTGGCTCTGCGCATGACGTTGCCCTTTTTTTGTTTGTGATGGACTTATTGAATCAAGTGCTCCGACTCTAACTCTCCGGCGAAAGTCATGTCAATAAGGCTCTTTTGTCAGCCGGACATTGTGGTATATATCATGGAGTTTCGATGCATGCGGTCTCGTGGCTCCGAGCTAAAAACATGAGGAGGTGGACACGATGAATCCAATCCGAATCTTGGCGATAGTCCTAATTGTTGCGGGCGTTCTCGGGCTGGTGTACGGCAGTTTCAGTTACACGAAGGAGACGCATCAGGCGAAACTGGGTCCGCTGGAGTTGCAGGTGAAAGAAAAAGAGACGGTCAACGTTCCTCAGTGGGCCGGCGTCGGCGCGATCGCCGTCGGGGTGATCCTGCTCGTCATCCCGGTCAAGAAATAAACGGGCCACAGACCAAGCGCGAGAATTCAAAAGCGTCATTCCCGTGAGAACGGGAATCCAGTAAGGGCGGGATGAATTCCCGCCCCTACACAATTGCCTGGACTCCCGCTTCAGCCTGAGGCTGATCCGTCCTCTGGCGGATGCGCGGGAGTGACGAACTTGGTTTTCACCTGAGGTAAGAAGCTCTCGCGCTTTCTGTTGCCCGCCCACCGCCTACTTCTTGTAGAGCTGTTTGATAAATCCCGAGGCGTCCAGCTCTCTCACAAAGCTCGGATCGACGAAGGCCCTCGGGTCCGCCGCGGCGGCCCTGGGATCGCGCGGCGCGAGATCGTCGAGCATGGTTTTGACGCCGTCCGGAGTCGGATAGGGAACTTCAGGGAAAGCGTTTGAATAATCTTTGTAGGCCCTCTCCAGCCCTTCCGGGTCGCCAATACCCAAATTCTTTTTGAAGAGAGATTTGGCGTATTCCTTTTCGGTTTTTAAAACGTGAAGCGCCTCCACCATCGTACGGACGAGTTTCTGGAGGAGGGGCCGCTTGGTTTTGATGATGCCCTCGCGCGTCAAAATGCCATTCCACCAAAAGGGAATCTTTAGATCGCTGATATTGTACAGGTTGCGAAAGCCTAGCTTCTCCGCCTGAGTTAAGAAGGGCTCGGGTATGATCGTGAACTGGGTGATTCCTTTGGAAAGGGCCGCGAATCTCTCTGCGGTCCCGCCTGCCGGGATGACCTTGACGTCCTTTTCCGGATCGACGCCCAATTTCCTCAACGCGAGCCTGAGTCCGAGGTCGGACGTGCTCCCCAGGCGATTCACGCCCGCCGTCTTGCCTTTGAGCTGCTCTACCGCCGTGATGCTCGACAATGAAACGATGTGATCGACAAAAGTCGGAACGACGCCGACGATCATCACCGTGTCGGCGCCGGCAAGACGCGAACTCACAAGGGTGGTGACCGAGACGCTGGCGGCATCGATTTCGTTGGCGAGCAGCGCCTGAAGAACCGTTGGGCTGGCGCTGATCGCGATGATTTCCGGTTGCACCCCCATCTTCTGCAGCAGTTTCCGGTCTTGGATGACCCAGATCGGGCTGTTGGTCGGGCTGAATCCGGCCCACGCGAGGCGGAGTTTTTCTTGCGGCAAAGCAGGGGTGGCGATAACGAGAAAAATTAGAAACGAAGAGATCTTTGTCGCAAATCGCATGGCAAGTCCTCCCGTTCGATTGCGAAGACTAGCACTATGGTTTCCAACCGGTCAAGCTCGCCGCAAAGCCATCAGCCTTCAGCAATCAGCGCTCAGCTTCGGATAAACGCCGGCGTGGAAAATATGCTATAGTTTTACACGGCTGATAGCTTGCACTGAGAACTTTATTGATGCCTCTTCTCGAAGAAAAACTCGAAGCCTTGCCCGCCAAGGCCGGCGTGTATTTGATGCGCGACCCGAACGGCAAGGTCATTTACGTCGGCAAGGCCAAGAACGTGCGCGCGCGCGTGCGCGGGTATTTCCGCGGCGGGGAGGGGCGCTCGCAGATCCAATTTCTCATGAACCGGGTCGGGGACGTCGAAACGCTGCTAACGAGCAACGAGAAAGAAGCTCTGATCCTCGAAAACAATCTCATCAAGCAGTACAAGCCGCGCTACAACATCAGGCTCAAGGACGACAAGAGTTACTTGAGCATCAAGATCAACGTGCGCCACCCGTGGCCGAGGATCACGGCGACGCGGAAGATCGTCAAGGACGGCAGCCGCTACTTCGGCCCGTACTCGTCGGCGTTTTCCGCGCGCGAGACGCTGGACATTATCGAGAAGCATTTCCTGCTGCGCAACTGCACCGAGTACAATTTCAAAAACCGCGCGCGGCCGTGCCTGCAATATCAGATCAAGCGCTGTCTCGCTCCCTGCGTTTTGCCGGTGGACTCCAACGAATACCAGGCGAACCTGCGCGAGGCGATTCTCTTCATCGAAGGCAAGCGCCAGGAGCTGATCGACGAGCTGCGGCGGAGGATGGATGAAAAGGCCGAGGCCCTGGAATTCGAGGCCGCGGCCAAGATCCGCGACCAGATCCAGGCGGTGGAAAAGACCGTCGAGAAACAGCGCATGGTTTCCCACTGGGGCGGCGATCAGGATATCTTCGGCCTCTACCGCGAGGGCGGCTTCATCGAGGTCCAGGTCCTCTTCGTGCGCCAGGGAAAGCTCACGGGCAACCATGCCTATTCTCTGGAGGACCGGGAATTTCCCGACGAGGAGGTTCTAGAGGAGTTGCTCACGCAGTTTTACCAGGGCGAGCGCTTCGTGCCCGACGAGATCCTGCTGCCGGTCGAGATCGACGACCGCGAAGCGCGCGAGGAATATTTATCCGAGCGCCGGGGTAAAAGAGTCTCGATCCTCTCGCCGCAACGGGGCGACAAACGCCAGCTCGTCGAGATGGCGGCTGAAAACGCACGCCAGAGCTACGCCGAGCGCCACGACCAGGAAAAAGAGCGGGAGCGAATGCTGCTCGAGCTGAAAGAAAAGCTCAGGCTACGCAACTATCCGCAGCGGATCGAGTGCTACGACATCTCCAACATCCAGGGCGCTCACGCCGTCGGCTCCATGGTCACGTTCATCAACGGCGAGCCGGACAAGAATTTTTATCGGCACTATCGCATCCGAACGGTGAGTCCCGAAATGCGCGGCGACGACTTCGCGATGATGTACGAGGTGCTGAAGCGCCGCTTCAGCCGCGGCGTTGAGGAAGGCGGCCTGCCGGATCTGGTCGTCGTGGACGGCGGCAAAGGTCAGCTCGGAATGGCGTTGTCCGCGATGGGCGAGCTCGGCGTGCTCGGTAAAATAGACGTCGCCGCTCTGGCCAAGATGCGCGTCGAATGCGCGCCGCGGAGCGCGGAGATCGAACGCCTGGAGGAGCGAGTCTTCCTGCCGGGGCAGAGCAATCCGATCGTGCTGAAGCGCAACTCGAACGCGCTGTTTCTGCTCCAACGCGTGCGCGACGAGGCGCACCGCTTCGCCATCACCTATCACAAGAAGGTGAGGGCCAAGCAAACCCTCTACTCGGCGCTGGACAAGATCCCCGGCATCGGCGGCGCGCGCAAGCGCGCTCTCTTGCGCGCCTTCGGCAGCGTCAAGCGGATCGAAGAAGCGTCGCTGGACGAACTGCTCAAAGTCCCGTTGATCAACGAGAAGGTCGCGCAGGAAATTCTTGACAGCTTGAGATCGGCGCAATAAGGATACAGAGCCCGCACCGATTAAGGAGGTGGGCTGTGATTTCTACGATCTGCCGGTACGCGCTGGCGTCTGCTGCCCTTCCGTTTTGCCTGTGGCACGCCGACGGCGCTCATGCCGCCGACGCCAAGCCCGCGTGGCAGGCGGAATGGAAAAAAACTCTGGCCGCCGCCCACCGGGAAGGCGAAGTGACGCTCTATGGCCAGGCGCGCAGTCCCACCAGCGACGCCATGAAGGCCTTTCAGAAGGCCTATCCCAAGATCAAGCTCAATTTTGTCGGTGGAACGGGAAACCAGTTGGGTCCCAGAGTCATGGCCGAAAAGAGGGCCAACAAACATCTGGTGGACATTGCGATCGGAGGTCCAGGCACCATGGTCGCAGTCTATTACAAGGCCGGGCTTCTGGAGCCTCTGAGCTCGGCATTTATTCTTCCGGAGGTCAAGGACCCGTCACTCTGGTGGGACAGACAACACCACTTTGCCGACGGCGAGAGTCGCTACGTCATGGCCATGACCGGCGACGTCTCTTCGACCATCGGCGCCTATAACGTCAATCTCGTGAAGCCCGGCGAGATCCAATCCTGGTGGGACCTGTTGCATCCCAAGTGGCGCGGCAGAATCGTCGCCACCGATCCGAAGTCGGCGGGCAACATCCAGAATTGGAGGTATCTGTTTTACAGCGCGGAGCTGGGGCCGAAATTCATTCGCAAACTGCTGGGAGAAACGGAGGTGAGGTTTTCTTCCGACGAGCGCCAGATGATGGATTGGGTCGCGTCCGGACAATATGCCGTTCACCTCTTCGCCAAAGGCGCGAATCTCGACCAGGCAATCCAGCAGGGCCTGCCGGTTCGGGAGCTTAACAGCCAGAGAGAGGCCGGCAGCATCGGCACCGGCTCCGGCCATATCGGCTTCTTCAAGAATGCGCCTCATCCGCATGCGGCCAGGATCTACGTCAATTGGATCTTATCGCGCGAGGGTCAAATGAATTGGCAAGAGCTGACCAAAGATAATTCTCTGCGCGTCGATATACCGAAGGATAGGGTGCCGAAGGAAAACATCCCGGTCGAGGGGAAAAAATATATGATGATGAGTTCCCCGGAGTACGAAGACGTGACCGGTCTCAAAAAAGTCCTCGACGAAGTTTTAACGCCAGGCCGGGGCAAGCCGTAGGCGTCAAGAAAGGAGCAGGAGAAATGGCGGCTCAGGAAAAACAAAAACTGTGGTCGATTACTCCTTTTGAAAAGTGGGTGGAAGAAGAGGGCCTGCCGATTATCGGCGGACAGTACGTTTACGACGTCGCTGAGGTGAAACTTGCTCCATGGGAACGCACGGGATGTTATGGCGCGCTGCTGGATCTCGAATCCGATCCGATTCCGGGCGCCCTGGTCAGCGGGACGGGCTTGACCGCCTATCTATGCGACATACCGCCGCGCGGAAAATTCAAGGCCGAAAAGCATCTCTACGAAGAGGTGATTTACATCGTCAAAGGGGTGGGAGGCGCGACGATCTGGAATGAAGGGAGCAGGAAACATACCTTCGAGTGGCAGGAGGGAAGCCTTTTTGCGACTCCTTTGAACGCCTGGCACGAACTGTACAATGGCCAGGGGAGCGAGACGGCCCGATTGCTGGTCGTGACCAACGCTCCGGCCGTCATCAATCTCTATCGGAGCAGGGATTTTGTTTACCGCAACGCGCACGTGTTTTCCGATCGTTTTACCGGCGCGGAGCCCGACTACTTCAATCCCAAAGGCAAGAAGCTCGAAGCCAGATTTCTGGAAACCAACTTCGTCGCCAACGTGAAGACTCTCGATCTCGACGCGTGGTCCGACCGGGGTCCGGGAAAAAACATGATGTTCATGATCGCCGACGGCGCCTTGATGGCGCATGTGTCGGAGTTTCCCGTCGGCACTTACAAGAAGGCCCATAGCCACCACATGCAGTCGGGCAGGGGAGGCTTCGCCGGAAAGGCGCACATTTTAGTCTTGAGCGGCGAAGGGTACGATCTCCAGTGGCCGCCGGCGGACAACCAACACAGAGAAAAGATAAACTGGAAAGAAGGGACGCTCTTTACCGCGGGTCGCGGCTATCATCAGCATTTCAACACGTCAAACCGTCAGGCGCGATATCTCGCCTTTCGCACCGGCAACCCCAGGTACTCCGGCGCCACCGGCACGCGGTACAAGATGACCGGCGGTGAGCAGATCGAGTTTGCTCAGGAGGACCCTGAGATCAGGGGCATGTTCATCGAGGAGCTTAAGAAGCAGGGCATCCCTTGCGCGATGCCAGCGACTTAAATTAAGGCCCGGATGCGCTCCGACGACTCCGATTCTACGCAAGTTCTTTTCCGCTATCCGTCCTCCTGGCTCATCGCCGCGACATTGGCTCTTCTCATCGGGCAAGCAATCGCCGCAAGCCCGCTAATTTTTCCGCCGGTCTACTTGTCGCTGCTTCTGATCCCGCTGCCTTTTATTTTTTGGCGCGTCGGTTTTGGCTGGGCGGTTCTCTGCCTGCTGTCCGCCGTGGCTTTATCAGCCGGCTATTGGCGCCACCTTCAACTTCTCGAGCCGAAATTTCCACCCGACCACTTGCGCTCGGTGATACAGGAAGATTCCCGGCTCTACCTCGAAGGGGTGCTTCACCAAGAACCGGAAAAGCTGCCGCAGCGGAGCCGTTGGCTCGTCCGCGTTCTGCGAGTCTGGCATCCGACCGGGTCGCAGGAAATATCGGGCGACATTTTGCTCACCGTGCGCACCGGCAGCCGCGATTGGCACTACGGCGACCGCATTCGATTTTGGGTCGAGCCGCGGATTCCGCGCGACAACGGCAACCCCGGAGGCTTCGATTACGCCGCGTTTCTGGCGCGGCGGGGAATCTACGCGACCGGGTTTCTCGTCAGCGATCGAAGCGTGGAACTCCTGTCCAGGGCGCCGCCGGGCGCTTGGAGCGCGCTCGAATCTCTACGGCGGGAGATTCGCCGCTTTATCGATCAGAGCTTCCCGTCGCCGGACGACGCGGCCTTGATGAAAGCGCTCGTCGTCGGCGACATGGGCGGCATCTCGCGCGAGACGCGCGCGGATTTTACGGTGGCGGGAGTGAATCACGTTCTCTCCATCTCCGGCCTCCACGTCGGCATGCTCGGCGTGGTCGTCTTTCTCCTCGTCCGATTTCTCGGCTCATTCAGCGCAATACTGCTGCTGCGCTTTAATTTGCTCAAGCTCGCGACATTTTGTTCCTTCCTCGCCGTGCTTTTTTATACTGCGCTCGCCGGCGCGGCGGTGCCGACGGTGCGCTCGGCGATCATGATCGGGGTTTACGAGCTTGCGGTTCTTCTCGACCGCGAGGAAGAGGTTTTCGCCAGCCTGGCTTTGGCCGCGCTCCTCATAGCCCTCGTCTGGCCGGGGGTGGTCATGGATATTTCTTTTCAACTCTCTTTCCTCGCGGTGCTCTTCATCGTGTGGGGCTCGCGCAAGATGCTGGAGTGGTGGCCGGCCGAGCGCCGGCGCGACGAGCTGCCGCAGGAGCGGAGTCGCTGGCGCCCTTTGATGCGGCGGGCGGTTCTCTATCTCGCCGTTCCGCTCTTGGCCACCGTCGGTACCGGCCCGATGATCGCGCACCACTTCGGCCATCTTTCGTGGGCGGGCTTTATTTCCAATCCCCTCGTTGTGCCGCTGGTCGGCTTCGTCATCGTCCCACTCGGCCTGGTCATCGGCTTCTTCGCCGTGACGGCGCCGGCGCTGGCTGCGCCTTTCGTCTCGGCGGCCGCGCCGTTATCCGCGCTGCTCCATCAAACGGTTCACTATCTTGCGCGATTGCCGATGGCGAATTTGGCTGTGCCGCTGCCCAATTACTGGGAAGTCGCGCTATTGTACGCGGCGATTTTATCCGTTCTGCTCTTTCGCCGTCCGGCCCAACTCGCCATCGCGCTCGGCTTCGGTTCTCTCCTGATTCTAGGCGACGGCTACTATTGGTGGCAGGAACGGTGGCATCGAAAGGAGCTTAGAGTCACGCATCTCAGTGTCGGCCACGGCGACGCAGCCGTGGTCGAGTTTCCCGGCTCGCGGGTTCTGTTGATCGACGCTGGCGGCTCGGCCGGCGGCGAATTCGATATCGGGGGCGCAATCGTCGCGCCCTTTTTGCGCTCGCGCAAGATTTTGAAAGTCGACTATTTGCTGGTCAGTCATCCCCGAGTGGACCATTACGGCGGGATGAGAACCGTCGTGGAAGAATTTGCGCCGGTGGAATTCTGGTCCGGACCGGGCAAGGGGCGTACGGCCCGTTACGAGGATCTGGAGGGCGCCGTGGAGCGCTCGGGCGTCAAAAGAATTTATCTCGGCAGCCGGGAACCGTGCCGCGAAGTCGAAGGGGTGAAACTCTGCGTGGTTTATCCTCCGGACGACGACAACGACGAGGGCTCGGTGGTTTTACGCCTGAGCTTCGATCGCGTCCGCTTTCTCTTCGGCAGCGATATCGACGGTAGGGACGAGAAGCTTCTGCTTGCCGACGGGGCGAACATCTCCAGCGCTGTCGTCAAGGCGCCCCGTCACGGCAGCGTGAGCTCCAGCACGGATGCCTTTGTCGCCGCGGTGAAGCCGCGCTTGGCGATATTTTCCGTCGGCTCGCGCAACGGCCTGCCGCACGAGAACGTTCTCGGGCGCTACGCGGCCGCGGGGGCGAAGATTTTACGCACGGATCAGGACGGCGCGATCACGATCGAAACCGACGGGCGCCGCATCCGCTACCGAACTTATCGGAGCGGGAAGAGGGGAGAGCTGGGTTATTGACGGGAATCCCTACTTCGCGCGCTTCGTAATACTATGCTTAATAGTTTTCGCGGTTTGTGCAAATTATTTGACGGCCCGGAACTCTGGGACGCGGGGATTTGCTCGCGCCAAGACGCCAAGAACGCAAAGTTAAAAGATTTTTGTCTTGGCGGCCTTTGCGCCTTTGCGCGAGATATTTCGACTTTTGGTTGCGGCTCCGCCGCGCTGTGCTCTTCGTGGTGAGAGGATATTAACCGCGAAAGATCAGCCAAAAAGAGAGGCTGATCAGCCTCAGGCTGACACGAAGGTCTCGAAGGGAATGCAAAACGACTCGCGCAAAGGCGCGCCCTCACCCCTGCCCTCTCCTGCGTACGGGAGAGGGTGAGAGAGAGGGTAATCTCGCGCAAAGGCGCAAAGAGCGCCAAGGGAATGAGGAACGGTGAGCATTTCATGCCGCCGACCGTGCCGGGACTGCTGGACATTTCCCCGGCCATGGAGTATGGAAATCCGTATTCAATTCATCGATTGGAGAAACATATGAAACGATCGCATCTCGTTGGTTCTTGGTTGCTGTTTCTCTGCCTGTCGCTGATCAGCGTCGGTTTTTTCTCCCAGGCGCAGACGGCTGAGGAATACAAGCCACAGGTCGGCCAGGAAGGTAAGGACGTCGTCTGGGTGCCGTCGCCTCAAGCGCTGGTGGATAAGATGTTGGATATGGCGAAAGTCACGCCGCAAGATTATGTAATCGACTTGGGCTCGGGCGACGGCCGCACGGTCATCACGGCGGCGAAACGCGGCGCCAAGGCCCTCGGCATCGAGTACAACCCGGACATGGTCGAGCTGTCGAAGCGCGCCGCCGCCAAAGAAGGCGTTGCAGACAAGGCGCAGTTTATGAAGGCCGATATTTTCGAGACCGATTTTTCCCAGGCCACGGTGCTCACGTTGTTCTTGCTGCCTGAACTCAACCTCAGGCTCCGTCCCACGATTCTCGACATGAAGCCGGGCACCCGCGTCGTGTCGAATTCCTTCACCATGGGGGAATGGCAGGACGACGAAACGGCCACGCTGGGAGGCCCCAACTGCATGAACTGGTGCACGGCCCATTTCTGGATCGTGCCGGCGAAAGTCGCGGGCACCTGGCAATTGCCGCAGGGTGAGCTCACGCTCAAGCAGGAATTCCAGATGATCTCCGGGTCGCTCAGAAACGGCGGCAAGACGACAGCCATCTCCAACGGCAAGATGCGCGGGGATCAAATCACTTTCAGCGCCGGCGGCGCCCAGTACACCGGCCGCGTCAACGGCAACGGCATCGAGGGGACCGTCAAGGGCGGCAGCGGCGGGAAGTGGACGGCGACAAAGAAATAAAAAGTTTCGGCAGCCGTTTCATTTTTCCTCTTTAATAGCTTGACCAATGACGGCGCCGAGGCCGCGTTTCGGCCTCGGCGCCGTCCCTCCTGATTCACGCGGCCGCTACCTCACAATCTTTCAATTTTTTACATTGACAGGTTCGACGTTCGGCACTAAAGTCGTTGCCGCCGCCGAGGTCGTTCGCTGTTTGGAATGCGGTTCACGCTCTCGTTCTATTCGATCAGAGATTCGGTTGCCGGGCGTAGCGAGTCACTCTCGACGATGGGCTAGGAGGTCCATCCCGGGAAGAGGGGAGGAGCCTAATGGAGATGCTGCTGCTTGCTCTGGTCGCCGCCGCCGTCGTGTGCGGCATTGTTCTTCTTTTGCGTCTGCAAGACATAACCCAGCGTTTGAGTCGAGTCGAGCGCGAGCTTGGCCGCATGTTGCTCCGCCAGAGTGAAGAAGAGACTCGAGGCGTATCCGGCTACGAGCAAGAAAGAAGACCTCCGGCGCAAGCACAGGAACCCACCCAACCGGAGGCCGCGGCTTTCTCATCGCCGGATGAATCTCTGCCGCCGGAGGAAGTTCCGACGCCCGGACCGCTTCCATCTTTCGAACCTTCAAGTGCTGTGGCTCCGTATCCTAATCAGCAAGCGCGGACGTTGCGGGAGCAATGGTCTGCGTTCGAAGTCACGCTCGGAACGAAGTGGCTTAACTGGGCGGGGATCGTGCTGGTGACGATCGGCGTGCTGTTCTTCCTGAAATTCGCCTATGACAACCAGTGGATCGGTCCGCGCGGCAGGATCGCGATCGGCGCGATGCTGGGAGCGGCGGCGCTGATCATCGGCGAAAAGGCCCGCCGCCGCGGCTATCCGATTTTATTCCACACGCTGACCGGCGGCGGCCTGGCGGCTTTCTACGGCTGCGTCTACTTCTCGTTTCAGATTTACCAACTGACAGGACAAACATTATCGTTCTTCATACTGTTGCTCGTTACGGCCCTGGCGCTCGCGCTGTCCGTTGTCCACAACGCGTCGCTCATTTGTCTGTTCGGCCAGCTCGGCGGTTTTCTCAGCCCCATATTGATTTCAACGGGTGAGAATCGTCCGGTGGAGTTGTTCACCTTCGTTGCGATTCTCAATCTCGCCACGATGGGATGCGCTTACTACAAAAACTGGAGAAACGTCAACGTGCTCGCGTTCGCCGGCACCTGGCTCTTGTACGTCGGGTGGGCGGGCAAATTCTACACCGAGTCGCAGCTCGGAGTCGCGCTTTTCTTTTCATCGCTGTTCTACCTGATGTTCCTGGTTGTTCCCACGCTGCGCGCTTCCGCCCGGCGCGAGCCGCTCGCGGCGCAGGACCTCTGGCTCATCGCGGTCAATTCTGTTTTTGAGTTTTTCAACAATTATATCCTCCTCTATGCGGACTACCGTTCCTGGCTCGGTCCGGCGGTGATTCTCCAGGCGCTCACGCTGTCCGCCATGTATGCTTACTGGGCCCGCCGATGCGCGGAAGATTCGAAGGCCCGCGTCACGCTGCTCTTTGCGGCCCTGGCGCTCGTGACCGTAGCCGTGCCCATCCAACTGCGCTTCTACGGCATCGCGATTGGCTGGGCCTTGGAAGCTCTCCTGTTGGGATTTATCGGCCTGCAGTACAGGCAGTGGGTGTTTCAATTTACATCCATAGCAGCGATTACCCTGGCCGCTCTCGGACTTCTCTTCCGCCTGCCGCTTCACACCGAGCTCTTCACGCCGGTTTTGAATCGTCCCTTCGGATCGTGGGCCACCGTGATCGCCATGTCGTTCGCGCTGCGCGTTCTTTTTCGCAAGCAGGGCGATAAGCTCGACGCGTCGTTGAAAAAAGCTGCGATGGTTCCTCTCGGCTTGGCGGTCGTTCTCCTATGCGCCCTCGCTCATATGGAGATTTCCGCTTTTTGGACGGTGCGGCGGGAAATCTGGCAGCCCGGCATCGCTCAGAGCTATCGCTACACTTCGCTGATCGTGCTTTGGTCGGCGATTCCGCTGATCGTTCTGTGGCTCGGCCGAAAGGGCGTTATTCGTTCTTCCATTCCGGCGGCGCTGGTTGGTTACGCAGTAGGACTGCTGGTCGTTTTACAGGGTGCTGCTACCGGCGGCTGGATCGCCTGGAGCGTTCCCTTTGTGAATCTTCAGTGGCTGTCCCGCTTGCTGTTCGTGGTCTCGCTCTGGATCGGAGCCAATTGGATGCGTTCCGTTCCGGACCGCCCGGAGAAGTGGCAGCGCTGGCCGGAATCTCTCGCCGCGGTGGAGGGAGTCGGTCATACGATTCTGGTTTTTTTAATTTACGCCGAAGTGGACACCTGGATCTCGGCCAGTGACTTTTTTTCTTCTTTCATGCGCTTTGGCTTCGTCTCGGCCCTTTGGAGCCTGCAGGCGCTGATTCTGATAGGCGTCGGCCTGCGCACGCGAAATCAGTTCCGCCGGATTTTCGGCTTTGTTCTCTTCGGCGTCACCGTGGTCAAGCTGCTGGTGATAGACATGGCGATCTTGCAGCCCGTCTACCGGATACTTTCGTTTGCCGCCACCGGAGTGCTTCTCATCGTCGCCGCGTATCTCTATCAGAAGTTCGCCAAGGGCCTGCTTGAACCGAAC
>DASXUF010000052.1 GCA_036504975.1 Candidatus Binatia bacterium
CTGGAAGCGGCGGCCTTTTTTCTCCAGCAATCTCTGGAAAAATATCTCAAGGCATTTCTCTTGAGCCGCCAATGGAAGCTCAGGAGAATTCACGAGCTTGATGCGTTGTTGGACGAAGCCGTGAGACACGATTCCGCTCTGGAAGCGTTTCGGGACTTATGCGAGCGTGTATCGGGATATTATTTTGCCGAGCGTTATCCACCTCTCGGCGCCTTCGATCTCGATCCCGAGGATATCAAAGAAGACTTAACGGCGGCCCGCAGCTTCGTAAAGACAATGTTTCCCGGCGAGAAGCTGGGCCGCGCCTGATCCGTCCCGCGCATATGGCGATTACAAAACAGATCGTCGCACATAAGATTGCAGCATACCTGCGCCATGACATCTCTCTTGCCGAATTGGTGGATTGGACGGAAAAGGCGATGATGGAGGGGTAATTTGACGAGAAGGAGGCAGTTCTAACGCTAAGCTGTCGCGCCGCACAAGGAATCTCGAAGGCCCTCGAACAATTCCGGGAAATCGCGAATGACTTAGGAGCGGCGAATCGCTCAAAGAACGAGTGAGATCGCTATGGGTGGAATTGGAAGCGGCAAGCGGCCGAGAGTCGAGCGCGCTAAAGTAGTAGAGCTGGCGAGAAAACATCCCGAATATACCTATGCGGAAATCGGCAGGATGGTAGGTGGAATCACGAGGGAAAGAGTCAGGCAAATTTTGGCGGAGGACGGGAGCTTCAAAAAGCATGCGGTAAAATGCTTTTTCTGCCGTGGTTCAATTCCCCGCACCAAGTTGCGGTATGCCGACATTCAATTCCAAGACGACGGTCCGGCGGCGAGAAAGAGCGTGTACCAATGCGCCGCCTGCGCCTTGAGACGAAAAAAAGAAAGAAAAAAGAATCGTCTGATTACGCTATTCTGCGATCAGTGCGGGCGATTTTTCACCAAATCTGATTCCGAGTTACGAAAGGGCAAGTTCCGAGGATATTACCATAGCTGGTGTTCCGAAAAATGCCGCGGCAGATGGTTTGAGGCGATGCGGTCAAAAACCGCCATTATCGAACGCAAAGGCCAGCCAAGTACCACATTGGGCGCTTGGAAAAAGCTAAGTAAGCAGGCAGAATAGGTCATTAGGGCAGAGGCGAACGACTGAGAGCGAGTACTGGGAGGAGATATGAGTATAGAAAAATCGGTGTTGGAAAAGCTGCTCAAGTTGCCTCTGGAAAAGCAAAAGGAGGTTTTGGACTTCGTAGAGTCGCTTCAAAAGCAGACTAGCCCGCGCCGTCCCCGCCGGAGCTTGAAAGGCCTGTGGGCCGACCTGGGAGTGCAGCTTTCCTCTGAGGATTTGGCCGAAGCGCGGCGCGAAATGTGGGGAGGCTTTCCGAGAGAGGATGTTTGATGGCCGCTGTAGTTGCCGATACCCACGTTGCGGTTTGGTATCTGCTGAGTGCGAAGAATTTATCTTTAAATGCCCAACGAGCAATGGACGACGCAGCCAAGGCGGGAGACCCCGTCTATGTGTCTTCTATTTCCTTAGTGGAGGTTGTGTACCTCGTGGAAAAGGGAAAGCTGCCTCGTGTGGTCCTCGACCGGTTGACTAGCGCGCTTTCGGAACCAACTTCCGGTTTCCTCATCGCCGCGCTCGACTTTCCTGTGGTATCAGCCTTACCGCAAATCTCGCGAGACATGGTTCCAGATATGCCCGACAGAATTATCGCGGCCACAGCGCTGCATTTGGGACTGCCGCTGGTGACTCGCGATTCTAAGGTAATCAACTGCGAAGGCTTGCCTCTACACCCCTTTCCTTCCGATTCTCGTTCACTGCAATGACCAAAGCTTTAACCCGCTTATTATGGGCCACCCGCTATTCGCTGGCGGGGCTGCCCGTGGCCTGGGGCCAGCAGGGGTTCCGGCGGCTTACGGACGCCAGTTTGTCTTCATGAGCTGACGATCCGCCTCCGCTGCGAAGCTGAAATCGTAAGCGCGGCCGGCCGGCACGGGCTCTTTGACGGCGGCGACCTGACGGATGATGTCGAGGTCGTTTTTTTGCGTCTCCTCGTCCACGGTCCCGCCGCGCGTGAAAGTTCCGATCAGATCATCGTAGACGCGGCCCGCCATGTTCCGTTCCACACCCGAGAACTTTACGACGGCTGCTACGGTCGTTTCCCGGTCTTGGTGCATGAGACGCAGCGCTTTGAGCGCCGCCTTGATAAATCCAGCAACGAACTTGGGTTGCTCCTTGATCACGCGATCTGAGGTGGCGAGCGTGCCCCAGGAATTCTTGACCTCGGTCCCGAAATAGAACAGCTCTTTCATGCCTTTTTCCATCCCCACGTAGCGCTGCTCGACGCTCAAGATCGCGGCGTCCACCGCTCCGGCGAGCAGCGCCGTGATCTGATTCCCCGAGCCGGGATCGAGATAGATTAAATCCTGGTTCGGGTCGAGCCCGTGCCGCGCGAGGATCTGTTTCAACATGAACGTCGCGATGGCGGCGATGCCCGTGGTGGCGATTTTCTTCCCTTTGAGGGCTTTCGGGCTGCCGATCTCCGGCCGGGTCAGGAGCCATTGATGCACCCTGTCGTTGACCGCGAGGACCGTTTTCAACGGCGCGTCGGCCTTGGTGACGGCGACGAGAGCGCTGCTTCCGGCCGCCGTGAACTGGACGCTTCCCGCCAGCAGCGCCTGGATGCTCGGTGTCGGCTCAATGTAGGTGATTTTCAGATCGATTCCTTCCTCGCGCATGTAGCCGCGCTCCTGCGCCAGCGGATAAATCACCTGCTGGAAGCTCTTGGTGGGGATGGCCATCGTCAGAGTGTCGAGGGCGGCGACCTTGGCCGGGGCAAGCACGAGCGCCAAAATACCGATCGTGAGAACCATGGTGGAATTGAATCGTTTCATTTCGTCATCCTCACTGCACGCGAGTTACAGCCCGTAAAGCCGGCGCGGATTATCGCAGAGTATTTTTTCCGTCAGCGGCGGCGGTATGTCCTCGCGCGCTCTCATCGTTGCGACGAGATGGCGCTCCTCGGAGGGATCGTTATGGCCGTAGTCGGAGCCGATGATCAGGTGATCCTCTCCCGTGCATCGCGCGAGATAGGGCACGTCCTCATCCGCCTCGCAGGCGACGTAGAGCCTGCATTCGCGAAAGAGATCCGCGCTCGCGCCATATCTCCAGCGATCGCGCAGCAGCCTTTTGAGAATGTGCACGAGAAACGGCACCCAGCCCGCGGAGGCCTCGATAAAACCGAACCTGAGCCTGGGAAACATGTCGGGGATCTTATTGGCGACCAGATCGCGAAACGCCGCCAGAGGCAAAACCCTGCTGGCGAGGAAGCTGTGGTTGCGCTCGACGTCGATCAAGTCCAGCAGCGCCGTATTGCCGATCGCCGTGTGAATGCAGATGGGCATAGCGACATCCATGGCCGCCTGGTAAACCGGAAAGAAATAGGGATTGTCCAAGGTTTTGTCGCCTTCGAGCCCGCGGAAGAATACCCCGACGGCGCCGTGATCCTTCGCCCACTTGATCTCCTTCACCGATTCCTCGACGGCCCTTAAGGGCGGGACCACCACCCAGCGGAGACGGCCGCCGCTTTTGGAGCAGGCGTCCGCCAGCCAGCGGTTGTAGGCGCGGCACAAAGCGATCTCCAGCAGGGCGTCGTCGGTCAGGTAGACGAGGAACAACGTGGGGTAGATCACCTGCAACTCGACCCCGAGCTTGTCCATGTCTCTCAAGCGCGCTTGTGGATCCGTCAGCTCGCGGCATGCGATATGGATGTCGCCGCGGGACGACTCGTGCTTGGAGGCCGAGGGCGTGATCAGGCGGAAGCTCGCTCTTCCCACCGGCCGTGGAAAGATATTGCCGTCGATCAGCCAAAAGGCGTTCCGCGGGCCATAAAGAGTGTCGTCAGGCACCGAGACGACAACCGGCCGTCGCGGATACATTTCACGGTCGATCAATTCCCACATTCGATTGGACTCGGCGATATGAGTGTCTGCGTCGACTACTCCGGCCATAAGAGATCTCCTTCACGGGCTTGCGGCCCCGTGTCTACTCGTCTAGGTATACCGCAGGCTCAAAGGTGGTTGTCAACACCCTAATACACCGACTTAGAGCTCGTCTTGCCTTCCTTCTGCTTCATCGCGTAATATCCCACGATCGCTGAAGAAAACTTCGCCGTTTGTTTCGATGACATCACAGCCTTTCACACGCTTATATTGGGCCACCCGCTATTCGCTGGCGGGGCTTCGCGTGGCCTGGGGCCAGCAGGCGTTTCGTCAGGAGATAGCCGTTCTTGTCGTGCTCGTGCCCGCGGCTTTGTGGCTCGGACAAAACGGCGTGGAGCGGGCGCTGCTGATCGGTAGCTGGGTGCTGGTGATCTTGGTGGAGCTGATCAACTCCGCGGTCGAAGCGGTGGTCGATCGGGTCGGGCTGGAGCGACACGAACTGGCGGGAAAAGCAAAGGATCTCGGATCGGCCACCGTGTTTTGCGCGATTCTACTCGCTATCGGCGTTTGGGCGGTCGTATTGGCGAGCTAATTCGTGCTCGATTGAGTGGGACGATATGACGCCCTGCTTCGGGTCGCACGAGTCCGATTTTCCAGGCCGTACCTGAGGTCGATCCCGCCGATGTATTCGAGAGTATAGCGAACGTAACGTTGCAGAAGCTTGGAAACCTGCTGGCAGAAAGGTCCGTCGTCGAACAGCAGGCAGCCGACGTACGATGTCCCCTCGTGTTCGATGGTGAGAAAACATTTGCCGTGAGGGTCGAGCTTGGATGGCGTGACTTCAACGAGCGTGCCGACTTCGCCCGAAAGATTGAGGTTCTTTTTTTGACCCGATATCCAAGTCCAGGCCGGAGGCCAATTGCTGCCGCTTCTGTACGACATCAATGGATGATTTCGCAATTCCATGTAAGCACTATTTTATTGCCGCAGCGGTTTTGAACAATCAGGTAAATACCTGGCGAAGATTAAATTTCTCGGGCGATAGCCGAGTAACGATATTCCGGCGCAGAGGGTCGGCATACGTTATGCGCTACGCCGGTTGGATCGGTAAAGCGCTGAACGTTGCACTGCGAAGTCGATAAACTGCACCGCCGGCGGACAATGTACTTGAGCCGCCTGGCGCAGGACCGGCACCTCGGTCTCATCGCAGGTCACGACAAACTCGTCGGGACTTTCTATTCCGCCGAGCAGCTCGACCGCTTTTTCCAGTGCGGTATGGATCCCGGCTTTTTTCGAGACGCGGCTCAGCAAACATTCGCGCCACTCGGGCTGCAAATGAATTTCAACATCCATCGGAAACACCTCGATGATTTTAAATTACAATATTAATAGCCGGATACCGCGCGATGAACAATTGGGTGAAGACCCCAAAGTTGTCATGGAGTTGACCTGAAGGAAATAATTTTTACAGATTGAAAAAGCCTACAGCTCGATATCTCCAATGGCGAAAAAACAAAGACAAACCAACCGGCTCATCGGAGTCATCTCGGATACTCACGGTCTGATGCGGCCGGAAGCGCTGCGCGCGCTCGCAGGCGCCGACCTGATCATCCACGCCGGCGATATCGGAAAGCCGGAAGTTGTCGCGGCTTTGCAATCCATGGCGAAGGTGATCGCCATTCGCGGGAATAACGATCGGGGCGCTTGGGCGCGGAAATTTCGCGAGACGGCCGTCGTGAAAACCGGCCGGATAAAAATCCTTGTCGTGCACGAGGTCAAAGGATTGGCCATCGATCCGAACGCCGCCGGTTTCCGCGTCGTGATCAGCGGCCATTCTCATTCTCCTTCAATCGTCGAGCGCGACGGTGTCCTTTATCTGAATCCCGGCAGCGCCGGCCCGCGGCGGTTCAACCTGCCGATCGCGGTCGCCAAATTGCGTCTCAAGGGATCTACGGTCGGTGCCCGCATCTTGAAGTTGAACCCGTCCGCCGTCGCTAAAAGAAATCCTTGACTTCGGCCGCGATAGAACATATAAAAATTTAAGCCTTTTAAACCAATCCGGTGAGATTGGCAAAGGTCTCATGAAAACTCAAAATCTAATCCATCAGTACGCCCGAAGACCTGCGTGGTGACTCCCGGAGGTCTTTTTTTATTTTATGGAAACGGAGAAACGCGTCTTGCTCGAGAACGAAGAGGTTCAAAGGACCATCAGCCGGATGGCGCATGAAATCGTCGAGAAGAGCGGCGCGGAAAGCCTCGCGTTGATAGGGATTCGCTCCGGCGGCGCGTATCTCGTCCGGCGCATAGGGCGAAAGATCGAAGCGCTGACCGGGAATTCGCCGGCCGTCGGGGTGGTCGACGTCACGGCGTATCGCGACGATATTGAGAAGCATCCGGGCGAGCGATCGGCGCGCATGGATGTGCCGGTCGCCGTGGATCAGCGGACGGTGGTGCTGGTTGACGACGTGATCAATACCGGGCGGACGATTCGGGCGGCGCTGGAAATGCTCGGCCACGCGGGCAAGCCGAAGAAGATCCTGGTCGCGACCTTGGTCGATCGGGGCGACCGCGAGCTGCCGATCCGGGCCGACATCGTCGGCAAAAACGTGCAAGTCGAAGAATCGGAACGGGTGAATGTTTTGCTTCAAGAGTCGGACGGAGGCGATGTCGTAACCGTGACGAAACATTCGCCAAGAAAATAAAATCGCAAGCGATCCATGAAGTTCGATATGCCGTCTTCAAAACCAGGCCTGATTTCGATCGAAGATTTGAGCGACCGCGAGATCGAAGAGATTTTCGCCCTGGCCGATACGATGCTGCCCGAGAACCGGAACCCTTCCGAGGCGCGCGCGCTCGGCGGCAAGATCATGGCGACGCTCTTTTATGAGCCGAGCACGAGAACGCGGCTTTCTTTCGAATCGGCGATGCAGCGGCTCGGCGGCTCGGTGATCAGTTGCCCGGACATGAAAAGCTCCTCGGCCGCCAAGGGCGAGACCATCGCCGACACCGCGAGGGTCGTTTCCAGTTATGCCGATGTCTTGGTCGTACGCCATTACTGGGACGGCGCGGCGCAAGCGATGGCGGAGTATGCGAGCGTTCCCGTGATCAACGCCGGCGACGGCAGCCACGAGCATCCGACGCAAACGCTCGGCGACCTCTATACGCTCAAGAAAGAAAAGGGCGATTTGAAGGGGCTGACGGTCGTGATCTGCGGCGATTTGAAGCACGGCCGGACCATTCATTCTCTGGTCTACGCGCTGGCGCGCTTCGGCGTGAACGTAGTGACGCTGGCCGCGGGCGGCATGGCGCTGCCGCAATACGTGATCGAAAAACTCGAACGGGAGCAGCACTACAACTTGACTCCGGTCGCTTCGGACGACCTGCAGGCGGCGATGGCGGAGACCGACGCCATCTATCTCACCCCTGACCAGCCGCACCAGCTCGCGCTTTTCACTCAGGTGGATCAGGACATCCAGGGCCGGATCAAGAGCATGGCCGCGGGACTCAAATTCGACGCATTCTATGTCACGCGCAAACAAAAAGAGCGCATGAAGCAGGGAAACGGCGGCGAAGCCGGGGGCTATCCAAGCCTCGGCGAAGGTTTTCTCAAGGAGCGGCGCTTCAAGGATACCGTGGTGATGCACCCGCTGCCGCGGGTCGATGAGCTGTCGCCGGAAATCGATAAGGATCGCAGGGGAATCTACTTCAAGCAGGCGGCTTATGGGGTGCCGATTCGGATGGCGCTGCTCAAGTTCCTGCTGGGGCCGTCAGCCCCGGCGCGGAGCCGCGCGCCGGAGAAAAAGCGGCTGCTGTACGAAAGCCCCGAAGCGATCGGCCCTCAATGCGCCAACGCCAATTGCGTGACGCGAACCGAGAGCCTTTCGGCGCGCCCGAGCTTCGAGCTGTTGTTTTCCGGTCCCGGGGGCGCTCTGATTTTGCGCTGCTCTTACTGCAATCATCAGCTCAGGGTCGAGTACGTGGGTCACACGAGCTCGCGGCGCTATTGTCCCTACGATTTTTCGCTCGACGAGACGTTCTCCGGCTGGCTCAAGCGCGGCGAGCTGGCGATCTTCGACTCCATCAAGCAGGCCGAGGAGCTGGGCTACGAGCCGTACAAGAGCGGGCCGCAGCGCAACATTCTCGGCGAAGAGGAGATTCGCGGCGCGATTCAAAGAATGGCCGAGCAGATTTTCAACGAGAGCGAAGATTCCGAGCGCCTGGTCCTTCTCGGCGTCAAGACCAAGGGAGCGGTTCTCGCCCGGCGCATCGCCGATGAGATAGAAAAATCCCGGCGGCGCAAAGTCGAGGTCGCCGAGATCGAGATTTTCGGCAGCGATGAAGGCATTCACAGAATTTGCGAGCCGGGCGCGGAGGCGGAGCCGCTCGCCCTCAAGGATCGTCCCGTCGTCATCGTGGACGACGTCATTTATACCGGGCGCACGGCCAAAAGCGCCCTCAGCATCATCTTTAAAGCCGGCCGGCCCAGATCCGTGCGTCTGGCGGTGCTGGTGGACCGCGGCCACCGTGAAGTGCCGGTCAAGCCGAACTACGTGGGAAAGCACATTCCGAGTTCCGAAAAGGAGAGGGTGCGCGTCAAGCTGCGCGAGGTGGAGCAGGACGAGCGCGATAAAGTCGTGATCTATTCGATCATCGGACTGAATGAAAGCCGGCAGCAGCCGGCGGCCGGTGGTCAGCCATGAAGGCGATCCTGGCGCTGGCAGACGAAACGTTTTACCTCGGCCGCTCCTTCGGCGCCGAAGGGGAAGCGATCGGCGAGGTCGTGTTCAACACCAGCATGACCGGTTACCAGGAGATCCTGACCGATCCTTCCTACGAAGGGCAATTGGTGGCGATGACTTATCCCGAGATCGGCAACGTCGGCGTCAACCCGGAAGACGTGGAGTCGCTGAAGCCGTACGTCAAAGGCTTCATCGTCAAGGAGTATTGCGCGTTACCCAGCAATTGGCGCGCGACCCAGCCGCTCGGCGAATACATGAAAGAGCACGGCATCGTCGGCATCGAGGGAATCGACACCCGGTCTCTGGTTCGCCGCCTGAGGGATCATGGATCGCAGGAGGCGATCATTTCGACGCGGAGCGATAATCCCGCAGAGCTGATCGCGAAAGCGAAAGCGTCGCCGGGCCTGGTCGGGAGAGATCTGGTCAAAGAGGTTAGCTGTTGGGAAAGCTACGATTGGGACGAGGGAGGCTGGGAGCTGGGAACCGGGTACAGGAAAAGAATAGAGGCGGACGGCGCAAAGAAACCGCGCAAGACCAAAACGGCAAGCTTCGAGCAGCCGCGATTTTCGGTCGTCGCCTACGACTACGGCATCAAGCGGAATATCTTGCGCGGCCTCGCCGAGTCGGGCTGCACGGTGAAAGTCGTTCCGGCCGGAACTGCAGCCGAGGACGTTCTGGCGCTCAATCCGAATGGCATTTTTCTCTCGAATGGGCCGGGAGATCCCGACGCGGTCCCATACGCGAAGGAAAACGTCCGGAAGCTCATCGGAAAAAAGCCGATCTTCGGCATCTGTCTCGGCCACCAGATCCTCGGCCTGGCGCTCGGCGGAAAGACTTACAAGTTAAAATTCGGCCATCACGGCGGCAATCAGCCGGTGATGGATTTGACCACGCGCAAAGTCGAGATCACGACGCAGAACCACGGCTTCGCCGTGGACGCCGACTCGCTCAAGGACGCCGCCGTCGTGACGCATCTCAACTTGAACGACCACACCGTCGAAGGCCTGGCGCACCGCGAGCTGCCGATCTTCTCCGTCCAGTATCATCCGGAATCTTCTCCCGGCCCGCACGACGCGCGCTATCTGTTCAAGCGTTTCGTCGAGATGATGGAGAAGCAGGGGCAGTGAAGCTCCAAGAAACGAAGTTAGTCTCCGAACAACTGGCTACTGAGGACCCTTCTGCTATCTGCGCGTGTCAGGAGCCAGGTATTTTCAATTGCGGGATGAAAGGAATTTTAGCAGGGGAGCCGCAAGACAACGGCTGTCGATATGTCGAACGTTGTGATGCGTGCGAGCGCTTCGATTCTGATGAGGCAGCTTGCGAAGAGTTTGCGCGTCTTATGGGTGGCCGATGTTGTTATGACCCTGACGAAATAATAGTTTGGTTCCCAGCATGAACGAGACGGTCACACACGCAACTATACTGAGAAGTCTTTGGACAGAAAGTTTGCAGGGGCTTCTTTCGCAAGTCGAGGATAACCTCATGCTGGTGTCACCGTTCGTTAAGCTCTCAAAGGCAGGGGAAATATTAGCTGAACTAAGCCACCGAGGAGTTCAAAACAAGGTGCGGCTTGTAATGCTCACCGACCTACGTCCCGAATGCGCTCTAAGCGGATCGCTGGACTTAGAAGCGTTGATTGCGCTCGGACATGGAATTCCGAATTTTCTCTTAACACATCTACCAAGTCTTCATGCGAAAGTTTACATCGCGGACCAGAAGGCAGCTATTGTGACGTCCGGTAATCTAACTGATTCAGGTGTGAGTGGAAATATTGAGTACGGAGTGGCTTTCAGCGATAAAAGCGTGGTCACTCAAATACGCGAGGATTTTGAGCAGTACTCGTTACTAGGGGCGAAGGTGTCATCCACAGAGATCGAAGCGCTACTGGATGAAGTGAGAGAACTTAAAGAACTTTATCAGAAGGCCGAGCAAGGAATACGCGTTCGAGCCAGACTGGCCTTTAAACGGAAACTCCAAGCGACGCATTTACAGCTTCTCCGACACCGCGCAAAAGGGAAAACAACACACGCTATATTTTCCCAGACAATTCTATTTCTGCTCGCAAAAGGACCGCTACGAACAACTGAAATTCATCCTCTGATCCAAAGGCTGCATCCTGACATTTGTGACGACTCCATTGATCGTGTGATCGATGGCGTGAGCTTTGGCAAGAAGTGGAAGCGCCACGTAAGAACTGCACAGCAGTTCCTAAAAAGAGAGGGCAAGATCGGATACGGCGGAGAACGGTGGCATCTCATGTCCAATGAACCGGAGGCCAAGAATGGCAAAGTCTGAAAGGGCTATGAAAAAAGATCTTAAAGAAGCGAACGCAGAGGTGTTCTATAAAGCCTTCCGTTCTATGGACTCGGCTTCCAGGCGCCGGTTGGCGCTGCGTATCTTAAAAGACGAAGCCCTTCTCGAAGATCTGTATGATCATTTCCTGATTCAAGAAGCTGAAAAAGAAAAAGGACGCAGCATTCCATGGGAGGAATACCTCGATAAGAGGGACCGACGGACCAGCTGATGACGTATCGGCTGTATCTTAGACCGGCAGCTGAGAAGGATTTACAGTGGCTCCCGAGAGAAGTTGCAAGTCGCGTGGAGAGAGCCATCAACCGATTATGTGACGAACCTAGACCGAGAGGTTCCAAAAAGCTGTCAGGCTACGAAAATGAATGGCGAGTAAGAGTCGGGGACTATAGGATCTTGTACACCATTGATGATGCGAAAAAAGAGGTGCGGATCGCTCGCGTAGCTCATCGAAGAGAAGTTTACCGCTAGCCATGCCCAAGCGCAGCGACATTCACTCGATCCTGCTGATCGGCTCGGGGCCGATCGTGATCGGCCAGGCGTGCGAGTTCGACTACTCCGGCACGCAGGCGTGCAAGGCGCTGAAGGAAGAGGGCTTCCGCGTAGTCCTCGTCAACTCCAATCCGGCGACGATCATGACCGATCCGGAATTTGCGGACCGTACTTACATCGAGCCCATCACCGTCGATCTCGTCGAAAAGATCATTCAGAAAGAGCGGCCGGATGCACTGCTTCCGACCATCGGCGGACAGACCGCGCTCAACATCGCCATCGACCTGGCGGAGCAGGGGATCCTGGAGCGCTACGGCGTCGAGATGATCGGCGCGAATCTCGAGGCGATCAAGAAAGCCGAAGACCGCGATCTATTCAAGGAAGCGATGGCGCGGGCCGGTCTCGATCTTCCGCAAAGCGGCTACGCCCGCAGCATGGCCGACGCCAACCGAATCCAGAAGCGCCTCAGCTTTCCGGTCATCATCCGTCCCTCGCGCACGCTCGGCGGCAGCGGCGGCAACATCGCCTACGGCGCGGACGATTTCAAAGAAGTCGTCCAGCGGGGCCTGGACATCTCCCCGGTCCACGAGGTTCTCATCGAAGAGTCCGTGCTCGGCTGGAAAGAGTTCGAGCTGGAGGTGATGCGCGATCACAAAGACAACGTGGTGATCGTCTGCTCGATCGAGAATTTCGATCCGATGGGCGTGCACACCGGCGACTCGATCACGGTCGCTCCCGCGCAAACCCTCACCGATAAAGAGTATCAGATCATGCGCGACGCCGCCCTCCGCGTGATCCGCGAGATCGGCGTAGACACCGGCGGATCGAATATTCAGTTTGCCGTCAATCCCGCCGACGGGCGCATGGTCGTGATCGAGATGAACCCGCGGGTCTCGCGCAGCTCGGCGCTGGCGAGCAAGGCGACCGGCTTTCCCATCGCCAAGATGGCCGCCAAGCTCGCCGTTGGCTACACGCTGGACGAGATTCCGAACGACATCACGCGCGAGACGCCGGCGTGCTTCGAGCCGACGATCGACTACGTGGTCGTAAAGATCCCGCGCTTTACTTTCGAGAAATTCCCCCAGGCGCAGGATATCCTCACGCCGCAGATGAAGTCGGTCGGCGAAGCGATGGCGATCGGCCGCACGTTCAAAGAGTCGCTGCAGAAGGCGATGCGCTCGCTGGAGATCGGCTCTTACGGCTTCGAAGAGAAGCTGGCGCCCGGAGAAGGCGACCGGGATGAAAAATTGCGCTCGCTCGAAAACAAGCTTCGGGTGCCGAACGCCGACCGCTTGTGGCACTTGGCCGACGCGCTCAGAGTCGGAATGACGATCGAGAAGATTTACGGCCTCAGCAAAATCGATCCGTGGTTTTTGGACCAACTCCGCCAGATCGTCGCCGCCGAGGAAGAGATCAAAGCCGCGCGCGGCGAGGGCGGCGCCCTCACGGCCGAATTTTTCCACAGGGTGAAGCAGATGGGCTTTTCCGACCGCAGGCTGGGAAAGCTCCTGGGACGACCGGAGGAAGATATCCGCGCGCAGAGAACCGAGGCGGACGTGCGCGCCGTATTTCGCGCCGTCGATACCTGCGGCGCTGAGTTCGCAGCCTATACGCCGTACCTTTACTCCACCTATGAAGGAGAAGACGAGTCGAACCGGACGCCGAAAAAGAAGATCATGATTCTCGGCGGCGGGCCCAATCGAATCGGCCAAGGCATCGAGTTCGACTACTGCTGCGTTCACGCGGCGTTCGCCCTCAAGGAAGACGGCTACGAGACCATCATGGTCAACTGCAATCCCGAGACGGTCAGCACCGATTACGACACCTCCGACAAGCTCTACTTTGAGCCGCTGACGCTGGAAGACGTGCTCAACATCGTGGAGCGGGAAAATCCCGACGGCGTCATCGTCCAGTTCGGCGGCCAGACGCCGCTGAAGCTCGCTTTGGCGCTGGAGCGGGCGGGCGTCAAGATCATCGGCACCTCCCCGGACAGCATCGACCTGGCCGAGGACCGCGAGCGCTTCAAGCAACTCCTCGATCGTCTCGGCTTGAAGCAGCCGATGAGCGGGACGGCGCGCTCGTACGAGGACGCGCTGCAGATCGCCGAGCTGCTCGATTATCCCGTGCTGGTTCGTCCTTCCTACGTCCTCGGCGGGCGGGCGATGGAGATCGTCTACGACCGGGACACTCTCAAACGTTACATGACGCACGCGGTCGCGGCGTCTCCCGAGCATCCCGTTCTGATCGACAAATTTTTGGACGACGCGATCGAGCTGGACGTGGATGCGCTGGCCGACGGCGAGCGCGTCGTGATCGGCGGCATCATGGAGCACATCGAGCGCGCCGGCGTCCACTCCGGCGACAGCGCCTGCAGCCTGCCGCCGAAGTCGATTTCGCCCGCGATCCAGCAGGAGATCCGCCGGCAAGCTTCGGCTCTGGCGGTGGCGCTCAACGTCCGCGGCTTGATGAACGTGCAATTCGCCGTCAAGGGCCAGGACATCTACGTTCTCGAAGTCAACCCCCGCGCCTCGCGCACGGTGCCGTTCGTGAGCAAGGCGACCGGCGTCCCGCTGGCAAAAATCGCCGCGCGCATCATGGTCGGTAAAAGACTCGACGCGCTGGCCGCCGAAGTCCTGCCGCGACATATCTCGGTGAAAGAATCGGTTTTCCCGTTCAATAAATTTCCCGGCGTCGATACCCTGCTCGGGCCGGAGATGAAGTCCACAGGAGAGGTCATGGGAATCGATGCGTCTTTCGGGCTCGCGTACGCAAAAGCGCAGCTCGGCAGCGGCACCCGGCTGCCGCGCGGCGGCAAAGTCTTCATCAGCGTGCGCGACGAAGACAAGGAGCCGGTCGCCCGGATCGCCGGAAAGCTCCAGCGACTCGGCTTTCGGATTGTCGCTACTCGAGGTACCGCCGCTTATTTTCTGCTGCATGGAATCTCCGCCGAGACCGTCAAAAAAGTTCAGGAAGGGAGCCCGAACATCGCGGAGGCGATCAAAAACGGGGAGATCGCAATGGTGATCAATACCCCGATGGACGCGCACTCCCACGCGGATTCGTTCCACCTCAGGCGCAACGCCGTCGATTACCAGGTGCCCTATTTCACCACCATCGCCGGCGCGGACGCGGCGGCGGAAGGAATCGAATTGCTCAAAGATCGCGAGTTCGACGTCCGCCCGCTGCAGGAATATCTGGCGCCGACTCAAGTATGAAGGATGCGGGCGGAGGGATGAATCCATCCTCGATGCCTTCTAAGCCCGTCGCGGCTTCACCCAAAGATTGTTTTCGCGCGCTTTTGACCCCGCTGCGCTTTCTCAAGGGCATCGGCCCGACGCGCGCCGAGCAGCTCGAAGGCCTGGGACTCAAAACCGTCGAGGACCTGCTCTATCACCTGCCGTTTCGCTACGAAGACCGCCGCGCCATTCGAAAAATCCGCCAGGCGACGGTAGGACGGGAAGAAACTTTCATCGGCAAGCTCGCCGCCGTGAGCCAGCGCTACGTGCCGAAGATGCGGCGGCGGATTCTCACGGCGACGCTCGCCGACGAAACCGGCCTGATCGGGTTGGTGTGGTATCGCGTCCCGCCCTACATGGCGCAGGGGCTGCAGAAAGGCCGGCTCCTCCTCGTCCACGGAAAAGTCGAGCCGGGAATCGGCGCGCAAAAGAAAATCGTCCACCCCGAATTCGAAGCGCTCGACCCCGAGGATCAGGGAGACAAGGAAAAAGTCCTGCCGATTTATTTGCGTCCCGCCGGCATCCCGCTCCGGACGATGCGCCGGTGGATGATCGAGGCCCTGGAGAAATACGCCGGCTATTTGCCGGGATTCCTGCCCGACTCGCTGGTCAAAAAACAAGGCCTGGTCGATCTCACGCGCGCGATGCGCGAGGTTCATCGGCCGGAAAAAACCGCCGACCTCGCCGCTCTGAACGGCTTCGCCTCGGCCGCCCACCGGGCGATCGTCTTCGATGAGTTCTTTTACCTCCAGCTCGGACTCGCGCTCAGGCGCAAACGCCGCGCGGCGGAGAACGGGATCGCGTTCGGCGGCGAGAAAAAGACGCTGACGCGGAAAATGTGGGAGATGCTTCCCTTCGCCTTGACCCGTGCACAGGAAAAAGTGCTGCGGGAGATTTCCCTCGACATGGCCGCGGCGCGGCCGATGCAACGGCTCTTGCAGGGCGACGTCGGCTCGGGCAAGACGATCGTCGGCTGGTTCGCGGCGCTGCGTGCGATCGAGAACGGCTTTCAGGCGCTGTGGATGGCGCCGACCGAGCTTTTGGCCGAGCAGCACTATCTCAATCTCAAGGGCTTTGCGGAGCGGCTCGGCGTTTCGGCCGCGTTGCTCACCGGCTCGCTCGCGGCCAGAGCCAAGTCGGAGATCGTCGACAAAATGAAAACCGGCGCGATCCATTTCGTCGTCGGGACGCACGCGCTGATTCAGGAAGAAATTCAAGTCCCGCGCCTGGGTCTCGGCATCATTGACGAGCAGCACCGCTTCGGCGTGATGCAGCGGATGGCGCTCCAGCGGCTCGCCGCGTGCCGCGGCGCCGATCGCTCTTCAGCGGTGAGCTCGGTCGAACCCCAGCCGGACATTCTTTTGATGAGCGCGACGCCGATTCCGCGCAGCCTGGCGATGGTGCTCTACGGCGATCTCGAAGTCTCGTCGCTGAACGAAATGCCTCCGGGCCGGACTCCGGTCGAGACGCGGCTGGTGCGCGAATCGCAGCGCGCGAGACTTTACGACCTGGTGCGCGCCGAGATTCAACAGGGGCGCCAGGCCTACGTCGTCTACCCGCTGGTCGAAGCCTCCGAGCGCCTGCCGGTCCGGGACGCCACGGGGATGGCGCAGGAGCTGTCTCAGGAGGCGTTCAAGGAATTTCGCGTCGGCTTGCTTCACGGACGCATGTCGGGCGGCGAGAAGGATGAGGTCATGCGCCGCTTCAAAGACGGCGCGCTCGAAATTCTCGTCGCGACGACCGTGATCGAAGTCGGCATCGACGTTCCCAACGCGACGATCATGGTGGTCGAGCATGCCGAGCGCTTCGGCTTGTCCCAACTGCATCAACTGCGCGGCAGAGTCGGCAGGGGCCGGCACCGCTCGCAATGCCTGTTGGTTTATTACGGATCGAACCGTTCGGAGGCCCTCGCGCGGCTGCGTGTTATGGAAAAGGAGCACGATGGATTCAAAATCGCGGAAGCCGATCTTCGGCTCCGCGGTCCGGGCGAAATGCTCGGCACGCGTCAGGCGGGGCTGGCGGACTTTCGGCTGGCTAACCTACTGCGCGACGCGAGTGTGTTGTTAGATGCGCGTCAGGAGGCGCTCGCCTGGCTCGAGACCGACCCGCATCTCGCGCGGCCGGAGTCGCGCGCGCTGAAAGCGGTGCTCAAACACCGCTGGGGCGGCCGGTTGGAACTAGGAAGCATAGGGTGAACGGGCACGAGGCGGGCGGTTGTAGGGGCAGGCCCCTGTGCCTGCCCCTTTTTCCGGGCGACCACGGGGGGTCGCCCCTACGCAATTTTGTTAAATTGAATCAATAGCTGCCGCCTCTCTCGTTTGCGAACGACGTGCGTATAGCTTAAAATCAAGACGGACTTTCAATCGATTGAGAGGGAAAAAGAGTGGAATTCTCGCGCATCAAGAGGCTGCCTCCCTACGTCTTCAACATCATCACCGATCTGAAGCAGGAGGCGAGACGAAAAGGCGACGACATCGTCGACTTCGGCATGGGCAATCCCGACATGCCGTCGCCGCCGCACGTCGTCGCCAAGCTCGTCGAGGCGGCCAAGAAGCCGCAGAACCATCGCTACTCGGTGTCGCGCGGAATCTACAAGCTAAGGCTCGCGATCTCCGACTGGTATCGCAAGCGCTACGAGGTTGCGATCGATCCCGATACCGAGGCGATCGTCACGATCGGCGCGAAAGAGGGACTGGGCCATCTGGTGTGGGCGATCGTCGATCCGGGCGACGTGGTTTTTTGTCCGAGCCCGACCTATCCGATCCACCAGTATTCCGTCATCCTCGCCGGCGGCAACCTGCACAACATCCCGATGTATTCGGGCGAGGATTTTCTCGGACGCATGCAAGAGGCCATAAAGCAGACCTCGCCCAAGCCCAAGCTGCTGATCGTGAGCTTCCCGCACAATCCCACCACCGAAACGGTGGAGCTGGATTTTTTCGAGCAGGTCGTCCGCTTCGCCCAGGAGCACGGACTGCTGATTATTCACGATCTGGCCTATGCGGACCTCGCCTTCGACGGGCACAAGCCGCCGAGCCTCCTCCAGGTGCCGGGCGCCAAAGAGATCGGCATCGAGTTTTTCTCGCTTTCCAAGAGCTACAACATGCCGGGATGGAGAATCGGCTTCGCCGTCGGCAACAAGGAAATGGTCCATGCGCTCGCGCGCCTCAAGAGCTACCTCGACTACGGCATTTTCCAGCCGGTGCAGATCGCCGCGATTCAGGCGCTCAACGGTCCGCAGGATTGCGTCGAGGAGATTCGCGAAACCTACCGGCGGCGGCGCGACGCGCTGGTCGACGGCCTCGACCGCATCGGGTGGAAGATCAAAAAGCCCCGTGGGACGATGTTCGTCTGGGCGGAGATTCCCGAGCCCTGCAAAAAAATGGGCTCGGTGGGCTTCTCGAAGTTTCTACTGCAAGAAGCCAAGGTGGCGGTTTCTCCGGGCATCGGCTTCGGCGACTACGGCGACCCGTACGTTCGCTTCGCCCTGATCGAGAACGAGCACCGCACCAAGCAGGCGGTCCGGACGATCCGCCGCGCGCTCGGCAAAGTTCTCGACTAACGGCTGCTGAAAACCGTTTGTCGTGCTTCGACTAAGCTCAGCACGAACGGTCGGTGTATCGATTGAGAATAATTTAACCGGTCATCCTGAGCTTGTCGAAGGATGACTAAGAAGTTTCAGCAGCCCCTTGGAATCCCATAAAAGTCTTTTGTTGCCGTTCTCCCAAGCTGAGGTAAACTGCGACCGGTGAAGGTTGGACATGCCTGAGAAGCGAAAAAAAATCGGCATCGGGCTGCTCGGCTCCGGCACGGTCGGAGAGGCGGTGCAGGACTTCGTGTTTCAGGACGCGAAGGGCGGCGAGCCGCAGCTAGAGATCGTCAAGATCTATACCCGGCAGCCGAAGGGCAAGAAGTGGCATGCCTCGCGCGCTTCTCTCTTCACGACTAAAGCTGAAGAGGTCATCGCTCATCCGGACGCCGAGATCATCGTCGAGGCGCTGGGATTGCAAGACGAGGAGGAGCTTTCGCGCTTCAAAGATCTCATCGTCGCCGCGCTCAAGAAAGGCAAGGCGGTGGTGACTTCGGACAAGGCGGTGTTGGCGAAGCACGGCGCCGAGATTTGGCAGGCGGCGCGCAAGTACGGCGGCGAGCTCCGTTTCGAGGCGTGCGTCGCCGGCGGCGTGCCGATCATCCGCTCGATCACGGAGAGCTTCGCCGCCGAGGAGCCGGAGGCGATCTACGGCATCGTCAACGGCACCTGCAACTACATTCTAACCGAGATGGCGCGCGGCGGAAAATCCTACGAAGCCGCCCTCAAGGAGGCCCAGGAGCGCGGATATGCCGAAACCGATCCGGCAGCGGACACGAGCGGCAAAGACGCCGAGGCGAAGCTCGTTCTCCTCGCCGCCGTGACTTTCGGCCTTCAGGCGGGGCCGGGAATTTTCTGGCGCAAGGGCATCGAAGAAATCCACGCGCTGGACTTTCTGTACGCGAGCCGCAAAGGGCGGAGCACCATCAAGCACCTCGCGGTCGCGCGCCGCGACGGGGAGTCGATCCAGGCTTATGTTTCGCCGGTGCTGGTGCCCGAGGAGCATTTTCTCGCGGCGATCGACGGCGCCACCAACGCGGTTTTTTTCAAAGGAAAAAAAAGCGGCGACGCGGGACGCGATTGGAACTACGTCTTCGCCGGTCCAGGGGCCGGCGGCGGGCCGACGGCCGTCGCGATCCTGGGCGACGTTTACGACCTGGCGCGCGGCCGGCCGCGGCGCGGTGGTCCCGGCGCTCTCGTGAAACCCGGCGCTTTGACGATCCGCGCCGCCGACGAGATCGGCGTTTGTTTTTACTCGCGCTTCATCGTGAAGGACCGCGCCGGCATCGTCGGAGATATCTGCCAGACTTTGGGCGACACGGGCATCAACATTTCCGAGATCTGGCAGTTGAGCCACGGCCGGGACGAGCTCGAAGGATTGGCGCGCCGCTACCGGATCGCGGAAAAACCGGACGGGATTCTGCCGTTCGTCATCACGCTGGAGAGGGCTTCCATCGGACAGATAAAGAATGCTATGAAAGTTCTCAGCGCGCGGGATTACATGCTGGCCGAGCCGCTTTGGTTTCCGATCTGGACGGCATAAAAATGGTTTCGAGTTTCGGGTTCCGAGTTTCGAGTTGAGTGAAGGAAGACAGTGCAAGCGAAGGACAACATCCTGAAATCTTCGAAACGGTCGCCGACCCAAATCTCCGCCTGGCCCGGCGTGATCCGCTACTACCGCGACCTGCTGCCGGTCGAGAAGGAAGAATGCATCGTCACCTTGAACGAGGGCAACACGCCGCTCGTCCGCTGCGGCAACCTCGAGCGCGCCATCAACGCCGATATCGAGCTTTACTTGAAGCTCGAAGGGCTGAACCCGACCTGCTCGTTCAAAGATCGCGGCATGACCGTCGCCATCACCAAGGCGGTCGAAGAAGGCAGCCGCGCCGTGATTTGCGCGTCTACCGGAAACACCTCGGCGTCCGCCGCGGCGTACGCGGCGCGCGCCGGGCTCAAAGCTTACGTGCTCATTCCCCAGGGCAACATCTCGCTGGGAAAATTGAGCCAGGCGATGATCCACGGCGCGAAGGTGATCGAGATCGCCGGCAACTTCGACGCCGCGCTCAAGATGGTGCGGCAGGCGGCGCGCGATTACCCGGTGACGCTCGTCAACTCGCTCAATCCCTACCGCATCGAAGGACAGAAGACCGCCGCGTACGAGATTTGCGATTCTCTCGGCGCGGCGCCGCAATATCATTTTCTTCCGGTCGGCAACGCCGGCAACATCACCGCCTACTGGAAGGGCTACCGTGAATATAAGGATATGGGCCGGATTGCGGCGCTGCCCAAGATGATGGGCTTTCAGGCGGCCGGCGCCGCGCCGATCGTTTTGGGAAGGGTGATCGAGATGCCGGAGACGATCGCGTCGGCGATCAAGATCGGCAACCCGGCGAGCTGGCAGAGCGCGATCGCGGCGCGGGACGAATCCGGCGGCGCGATCGAAAGCGCCACGGACGACGAGATTCTCGCGACGTACAAGCTCCTCGCCGCCACAGAAGGAGTTCTCGCCGAGCCCGCCTCGGCCATATCCATCGCGGGAGTCATCCAGAAGCAAAAGGACGGAATCTTTCGCAAAGGGGACGTGGTCGTCTGCACGCTGACCGGCCACGGCCTCAAAGATCCGGACACGGCGATCCGCCAGTCCGACCAGCCGATCCGGATCGCCGCCGACTTGAAACTCTTGAAAGAAATCTTCGAGCGCGAAGCCAAGTCATGAAGTACATCATTCTACAGGGCGACGGCATGGCCGATTATCCGTTGGAAAGTCTCGGCGGCAAGACTCCGCTCGAAGTCGCCGCGACGCCCAACATGGACTGGCTCGCCTCCCACGGGGTCTTCGGCCTCGCGCACACCATCCCGGAAGGGTTTCCGCCCGGCAGCGACGTCGGCAACATGAGCATCCTGGGCTACGATCCGGCGCGCTATCATACCGGCCGCGCGCCGCTCGAAGCCGCCAGCGTCGGCGTGACGCTGGCGCCGGCCGATATCGCCTTTCGCTGCAATCTGGTCACGCTCGACAAAATAGAAAACGGCGCCGTCATGCGGGATTTTACAGCCGGACACATCACGAGTGCAGAGGCGGCGGAGATCGTTCGGGACTTGAACGAAGAATTGTCCGGAGACGGCGTCGAGTTCCATCCCGGCGTGAGCTATCGGAATCTCATGGTCTGGCGCGGCGGCAAAGAGAAAATGCAGACCACGCCGCCGCACGACATCACCGACCGGGAGATCGGCGCGTATCTGCCCGCGGGAGACGGCGCGGAGCGGTTGCTGGATTTACAGCGCCGCTCGCAAGAGCTTCTCGCCGCGCATCCCGTTAACCGGCGGCGCGCGCAAAAAGGCGCGCGGCCCGCGACTTCGATCTGGCTTTGGGGACAGGGGCGGGCCCCGGCGCTGCCGACCTTGAAAGAGAGATTCGGCATCGATGGCGCGGTGATCTCCGCCGTCGATATCATCAACGGCCTCGGCGTCTACGCCGGACTGGAGCGGATCAAGGTTCCCGGCGCCACGGGATTCTTCGACACCAATTATAAAGGAAAAGGCGAATACGGCGTGGCGGCGCTGGAGCGGAAGGATCTGATCTTCATTCACGTCGAAGCGCCCGACGAAGCCGGCCACATGGGCGACGCGGACAAGAAGGTCAGAGCGATCGAGGATTTCGACGAAAAGGTCGTGGGGACCGTGCTCCGCGGGATGGAGAAACGGAACGACTGGCGGCTTTTGTTGCTGCCCGACCATCCGACGGCGACGGTATTGAAGACCCACGTCGGCGATCCGGTGCCGTTCGTGTTTTTCGACGCGAGCCTCCACGCCGGGCGAAATCAATTCGGCTTCAACGAAAGCGACGCGAAGAAGAGCGGCGTCGTGGTGCAAAGGGCCCACTCATTGATGGACGCTCTTATAGGAGGGACCAAGCCGTGGATCGAAACCTCGCATTAGAAGTGGTTCGGGTGACCGAGGCCGCCGCCTTGTCGAGCGCGCGGCTGATGGGAAAAGGCGATGAAAAGGCCGCCGATCAGGCGGCGGTGGACGCGATGCGCCAGGCGTTCAACGGCGTCGCCATCAATGGGACGGTCGTGATCGGCGAAGGCGAAAGAGACGAAGCGCCGATGCTCTATATCGGAGAGCGGGTCGGCAGCGGCGAGGGCCCGAAGGTGGATATCGCGCTCGATCCGCTCGAAGGGACCACGATCTGCGCCAACGGCGGCCCGAACGCCTTGTCGGTCATCGCGATCGCCGAGAGCGGAAATTTTCTCCACTGCCCCGACACCTACATGGACAAAATCGCCGTCGGTCCCGTGGGCAAGGGGGTCGTCGATCTTGACAAAAGCCCGACCGAGAATTTGAAGGCCCTGGCCAAGGCCAAGGGCGCGCGCGTCGAGGACATCACCGTGATTATCCTCTACCGGCCGCGGCACGAAGCGCTGATCAAAGAGGTGCGGGAGGCGGGCGCGCGCATCCGGCTGATCAGCGACGGCGACGTTTCGGCGGCGATCGCCACGACCAAGCCGGAGACCGGAATCGATCTTTTGCTGGGCATCGGCGGCGCCCCCGAGGGAGTCCTGGCGGCGGCGGCGCTGCGCTGCGTCGGCGGCGAAATGCAGGGGCGGCTGAAGCCGAGAAACCCCCAGGAGATCGAACGCGCGCGGGCGATGGGGATCAAAGACATCGGGAAGAAATTCTCGATCGACGAGCTGGCGAACGGAGAAGTGATGTTCGCGGCCACTGGCGTGACCGACGGCGACTATCTCGACGGCGTCCACTTTTTTCCCGGCGGCGCGACGACCCACTCCGTGGTCATGCGCTCCAGCACGCGCACGATGCGGTTCATTCATACGACGCATCATTTCGCCTTCAAGCCCAAGTACTAAGCAGGCTGCTGAAAAGCCTCATATGCTTCGTTGCGATTGATTCGTCTCGCTCGACGTACTGAAATGAGTACGCCTGCGCTCGCCGAATCTTCCGCGCCTTGCCTCTGAGAGCTTTTGAGCAGCCTGCAAGATTTTTAAAGTCTTGTTAAGAGCCATGAGATGAAACAGAAACGGCGGAGCGATATTCTTCTTCTCGCTCTCGCCATGGTCTTCGTCTGCGCCGTTGCGCTATGGTTTTTTTGGCCGGAGCTTTCGTGGCGCCTGGGTTGGGACGAAAAGAAAGCTGCGCCGGGGCGCGCCACTGGCCAAGCCAAAGAGAAGCTCTACGAGGACGACCGAAGAAAGCTGGACGAATTGCTCAAGCAGCGGCAATCGAAGTAGAGCAGGGCACCGCTGCCCCCGCCGATTCGATATCCAAATATAAAAGGTCATCTTGGTCAACGCATCTGAATCACCTCCCACTCCTGGTCGCGCCATTGCCGTTTCCGGGGTCATGCTGGTTATTTTTTTGTTCGCGATCGACGGCACCGTCGTCAGCGCCGCCATGCCGACGATCGTCGGCAAGCTGGGCGGATTGGAGCTCTACAGTTGGGTTTTTTCCGCTTACATGCTCACCTCGGCGCTTTCGACGCCCCTCTTCGGCAATCTTTCCGATCTCTACGGCCGCCGCCGCTTGATGTTGATCGGTATCGGCCTGTTCACGCTCGGCTCGGCTTTGTGCGGCATGGCTCAGACGATCGAACAGCTCGTCGTCTTCCGCGCCGTCCAGGGCTTGGGCGGCGGAGCGATCTACGCGCTGTCGTTTATTATCATCGGATTTTTATTCCCGCCGGAAAAACGGGCGCAGATGCAGGCGCTGATCAGCGGACTCTGGGGCATCGCTTCTATTTTAGGACCTCTGGCCGGCGGCGTCCTCACGCTGTACTGGAGCTGGCGTTGGATTTTTTTCATCAATCCGCCGCTTTGCCTGATCGCCGCGGTGTTGATCGGCCTCGGCGTGAGCGAAGCCCAGGCCGAGGGCCGGCGCCGGCCGGATTTGAAAGGAGCGGCGACGCTTCTGATCGGATTGTTTTTCCTGTTTTACGCGCTGGAACAAGGCCAGAGAAACGCCTTCGACTTCGACGGAATCCTATCGGGGTTGCTGGTCGCGGCCGGCGCCGCGCTTTACTGGTTCTACAGAATCGAGCGGCGGGCCTCGGAGCCGATCCTGCCGCCCGCGCTGTTCCGTCTGCGGCTATTCGGCATCTGTCTGGCGCTCTCGTGGCTCGCCTCGATGGGAATGTTCGGCGTCATCACCTACCTTCCTCTCTACGTTCAGGGCGCCCTGGAAGGCGACGCCGCGCATGCCGGCCTCTCTTTGGTTCTCGCGAGTCTCGGTTGGACGGCCGGAAGCTTCATTGCCGCGCCGGGAATGAATCGTCTCGGCTACCGGGCAGTCTCCGCGGCCGGGATGCTGCTCATGGTCTTCGGCTATGGCTGGTTCATCGCCGCCGCCGATCGACTGGGATTTTTCTCGGTGCTGGCGGTCGGCTCCTTGATCGGCGTCGGCATGGGAATGGTTTCGATCACCACCATGGTCGCGGCGCAGAATACCACGCCCCGAGAACAACTCGGGGCTGCCACGTCGACGGTGATGCTTTCGCGCATGCTCGGCGGGGCTTTCGGAATCGCATTGATGGGCAGCGTCCTGGTCGGTCGCATGGAACGGCGGTTGATCGCAGTTTCCTTCGGCGCTTTCGATGATGTTGGAGGCGGTTTGCTCAAAAAACTCGCCAATCCGCAAAACCTGCTGGATCCCGCGACGCGGGATTTGATTCCGGAATCTTTCCGGGCTTTCCTCGTCGAGATTTTAGCCGGCTCCGTCCGGCATGCCTTTTTGGCCGGATTCTTTGTCATGCTGGTCGGCCTCGTCGTGAGTTTTTTTATGTCGCCGTCGACGCCGGCCGACGCCAACGGGGAGAGGAAAGATCGTGCCACACTGTAGACGAAAAAAGCTTTCTTTGCCCCTTGGCGCGAGGACTTTCAGCGCGGCGGCGCTGAGGCCGCGTCCTTCGACAAGGCTCAGGATGCGCGGCGTTGAAGAGTTCCGCTCGTGGTGAGCTTGTCGAACCATGCGTATTCTGCCCTTCTGCGGTGAGTTCCGTGTTTTCCGACATTCGGTTGCGGCATTACCGCGCTGGGTTCTTCGTGGTGATAGACCTTTTGATCACGAAGGACGAGGAAGTGGTTACACGGAACGATCCGGAATAAAAAAGAGCGGAGGAGTCGAAGAAATACAACGATGAGCGAGACACAGACAAGCGTCAAAGAGAGCGCCTTGGACCGCAATGCCGCCTTCGGCATCGTTTGCAGCGCTCATTTTTTCAATCACTTTCAATCGGCCATGCTGGCCGTAATCTACCCGCTCATGATGAAGGACCTGGGCATCGGTCTCGTCGCGCTGGCGACGATCGCCGCTACCTACAACACACTGAACAATATTTTTCAGGTGCTGTACGGCTTTGTCGTGCCGTACGTCCGCAGGGGAGTGATCCTGGGTGTCGGAAATTGCCTGCTCGGGCTTTCCGTAGTGGGAAGCGGGTTTGCGGCGGGCTATCACCATTTTTTCGCGACCCGCCTGCTCGGCGGTCTCGGCGCCAGCCCGCAGCACACGGTCGGCTCGAGCATTCTTGCGGTTCACTTCGGCAACGCGCGCGGGCGCGCGCTGGCCTTTCATTCCACCGCCGGGCACATCGGAGGCTTGGTGGCGCCGCTCATCGCGGCGCTGATGCTGACGTACTTAAGCTGGCGCGGGCTCTTCTGGACCATCGGCGCGATCACCACCGTCGTGGGCATACTCTTTTTTGTTTTTCGGGATCGGATGCGTCCGGCGGCTTCCGAGGCGCGGAAGTCGAGACTGACGCCGCTCGGCTGGGAGGCCTACAAGAAATGCCTCAAGAATAAAAATATTCTGCTCGTCTCGCTCGTCTTTATGGCCGGCGCCGCCGGACGCGGGCAGGACATCAACGAAATTTACATCGTCCCTCACTTCGTCCACGACTTCGGCATGGAGGTCGCGCACGCGGCGTTCCTGTTTACGCTGATTCAAGTCGGTGGATTGATCGGCCCGATCGCCTGGGGGTGGATCTCCGACCGCTACAATCGCAAGTTGGTGATTCAAGCCTCGCTGGTGATTTCCGCCGTATCGACGTTTTGGCTCGCCTGGCAGGAAAACGTTTCCGCTTCCCTCTTCGTCAACCTCGTTATCTACGGTGCCGCGGTAACGTCTCGTCAAACACTCACGCAAGCTTTGCTTAGCGATTTAGTGGGAGAAGATCTCTTCGACGCGGCTTTCAGCCTCTACTACTTCATCGGCTTTCTCTCGATCCCGTTCTGGACTCTCATCACCGGCGGCATCATGGCGAACTACGGCTTCGGCCCAGCGTTCAGCCTGATCTCAACTTCGTATCTGCTCGCCTCGGGGTTACTGCTGTTTCTTCGGAGAAGATAGATATTCCCCCCTCTCCCCTCGTAAGAGATATGCTTTCCCAACCAGTGGAGAATCGTCATCAAATGGCGTAATATAAATAATCAATTTCTTCACTGGTTACTTCCAGCGATGGTTGCTTCCCTCGAAGTACGCTTCAACGGATTCCTTGCTTCGCTGCCAGGGTTTGAGGCGATCGACAGCCTTGATCTCCCGCAAGATCCGGAACACCGCCGCAAGGCCGACTTCCTTCTCGCCGGCCGCAATGTCATTCTGGAGAAGAAGACCTTAATGGTCGATACATCTCACAAAATCGAGCCCGCGGTCGAAAAGCATCGCAATCGGAAGGAATTTCCGCTGTTTTCTGGAACCGCGGATCTTCGAAAAGTACTCTCGCGCCTGCCTGACGGTGAGGACGTCTATCGTCGGCTATACCTTTCGATCACGCGTTCTGTTGAAGAAGCAGTTCGCTCTGCGGAGGAGCAAATTTCCCATACACGGCATGTTCTCAACCTCTCAGATTCGGTGGGACTTCTGGTAATCCTCAATGAGTCAGTTCAACTGCTCGATCCGAATGTAGTCGGTTACCGCACGGCTAGCCTGATGCGCCGCGAACGGACAGGCAAATCTTCATCGGACAAGCTTGACTTTGTCTGGTTGCTCTTCGAGAGCCACGCGCTTGGGGGAGCAGCTGACACACCGGCATTCCCAAGCGTGCTGATCTCTGGAGAACGAGCCGCAAAATTCCCGTGGTTCACCGCCTTTCACGATGATATCGTTAATCGATGGGCTGCGTTTAACAATGGCGCTGTTGTCGACGGGGGAAGCCCAAATCCGAGTTCCTTAAAGTTCGCTCCAACCGAAGAGCTACGCAGCCCAAATCCGACACATCTGCCAAGGCACGAGGTTTGGCGCCGTCAATACAGATTGAGGCCATACTTGCGTCATCTGAGTGATGCCGCCGTCCTTGAGCACGGTAGTAAGATCATGCAACGCTTGATACCGCACTTCTTGCGGGGTGGGCCAGGCTATATTGCAGAAGTAGTGAATCCTCTGATGGAAGAGTTCACTCACTTTCAAGAGGAGGCAGGTCACCGTGCACTTGACTGGCGAGATATACCGAAACCTTAACTCACCAATCGAGCGGCAGGCACGAGTAACCTCGTCGCTGCCATTCACATCAAATCTTCTCCCTAAGAAAAAGTAGCTCCGAGTAGAAGCTCGACTTGAGAAGACCTGACGGTAGCACCTCTTGACGTCTAGGGAATATGGAAATCCTTTGTGGCGCAGAGGCTATCTAAAACCAGCCCGTCCCTGTTTTTCCTCTGTCCTGTTTTTTCTTCCTGTATTTTCTCTATTTTTTCTCAGGCGCAACTTATGAGCACATCGCAATGGAAAGACACCTCCGGTGAATGCAAATAGCTAATGTGATTTCCTTATTTCTGCCCGACTTGCCGCAGCGCAGAAGCCTGGGATAGAGTTCGGGAGTGGGACGGAAATCACGGTTCAAGAAAACTAACCTGATCCGGAAACCGGGAGTGGCAGAAAACCCCAGACGGAAACCTTTGGATATATGGCTCACGATTGCGAGTGTGGTTGTTGGAATAGTGTTTTTTTGGCTTCCAAAAAACCAATCGGTCTTAATCTTCAGTTTAGTATCGATGTTTGTTCTATCACTGCATCCAGTTTGGAATTTATGGTGGATCGAGAAATCGTTAATGCGACGGTTTGCGGCGTTATCGATTCTAGTCTGCGTTGTAATCGCATTTGGTTTCCTAGCATGGCCATCTCATGTTCAGGCCCCGCTTATCGTGTCGGGTGTTACAGGTAATAATAAGCCAGGTGCCGACATCCACGGGATTAAGTGGCAATCCTATTACTCGGAGTTGCGAATTACGTTCATGAATCCCACCGAGGATGACTATAAAAATTTGGACGTATCGGTATTTATTCCAAACCTTGCGGTGATGGGTATCGCCGAAACAACGAATCTTCCGAATGTGTTGTTTGGTCGGGTGTCGATGTTTGGGTCGCGTTCTCCTGGTATGATTCTGTGGTCCGCTAATGAGCCCTATCGTATCAGGGCCGATGTATTGCCACGGCGCGGGAGGTTTCAGATGGTTTTCGCCCTTGCCGCGCTGAAAGAAAATCTTGCAGAACTCGATTTATCGTCAGAGACAGCATCTGATTTTTCATTCCTGTTTGATGAAAAGCGCGCCGCCAGCGATGTTACTGTGACAGGTCAATATCAGATTGGGTCAGAAATTCGGAAGGTTTCCGAAAAGCTTCTCAGTGGTAAGTAGCCCCAGGGCCAGCGGTTCTACTTGCTGATGGCAGCGGCTATGCGGATGGCCGGCATTCGTCGGCACAGTCCCACAATAAATATGTCAACCTGAAATCGGATTTGCTGGTCGATGTGTTAACGGGCTGTTTACAGAGACAAACCGAGGAAAAGGAAAAGCCCGCTAAGTCCGCATAAGATGTGGCGTCCCCGACGGGATTCGAACCCGTGTTGCCGGTGTGAAAGGCCGGTGTCCTGGGCCAGGCTCATGCAATCCGCTTCACTTTGATGCGCTCAGCGGCCTTCTCAATTTGCGCAAGGTCGTATTCCATCTGCATGCCAAGCCATACCTCGGGACTCGACCCGAACGCCTTGGAGAGGCGGATCGCCATCTCCGGGGAGATCCCGGCCTTTTCATTCACCAGATTGTTGAGTGCCTGACGCGTCACTCCAAGACGCTTGGCCGCTTCGGTGACAGTCAAATTTAGCGGCTCAATGCATTCCTGGCGCACAATGCGACCGGGGTGCGGTGGATTCTTCATGCGCATAGCAAACTCCTCTTTCTTCAATGATAGTCGATCAAGTCAACGTCGTAGGCGTGGCCTTCCTCAAAGCGGAATATAAGGCGCCAGTTGGCCCGCACAGTGACGCTCCAAAAATCCTTAAGATCGCCTTTCAACCGATGGAGTCGGAAGCCCGGCAGATCCATGTCAGAAGGTTTGCGGGCGCGGTTAAGAACGGCCAGGATGTTTTCCACCTTAGCGACATGATCCGCGCGAAGCCCCTTCGCCTCGCCCTTTTCAAATAGCCGCCTCAAGCCTTTGTGCCTGAAGCTTTGAATCACGTCGTCACTCTAGCATGTAGGGTGACAAGCATCAATTGTCATTTGGTAGGTAGTGAGACGTCAACCCGGCTCCGATCGGCAAGCGGTTGATTTTTTGGCGTCCCCGACGGGATTCGAACCCGTGTTGCCGGCGTGAAAGGCCGGCGTCCTGGGCCAGGCTAGACGACGGGAACCGCATGTGAGCCCGTGCTGGATTGAACCGGCCTTCTCGCGTCAGGTCTTTTGCTGTTTCTTGGCCGGAAGGAATCGCTAGATTGACAGCGACATGCTCGATGGGTACGATGAGGCCATGACTAATAAGATGACTAAGACGATAGAATTTGAGACCGAATTGACTGGCAGTCGCACTCTGAACATACCCCCGGAAATTGCCGCAGCCTTGCCGTCGAAGGGGACGGCGACCGTTGTGGTCTTTGTAGAGATGGACCCCGAGGACGCCGCGTGGCGCAAGGCGGCCTACGAGCAATTTCTGAGCGATGACTCAGAGCAAGACGCGGTCTATGACAAGTACCGTTGATCTTGGCGACGTATATGTCTGTGTTTTTCCTTTCACCTCCGGGCAAGCAGCCAAGGCTAGACCTGTTCTGGTATTGATGGACCTTGGCCCGGATTGCCTCGTCTGCCGAATCACCTCTGTTCCCCATAGTGGTTTCCTCGACCTGCCGGTGACCAACTGGCAGGAAGCGGGTCTTGAGAAACCATCCACCATCCGGCTGTCGCGCCTGGTCACTGTGGAAAAGCCTCTGCTCAGATTCCATATCGGAAAATTGGCCAGCAAGGATTTAGATCGAGTGAGAACGCTGTGGAATGAAAAGTTCCGCTTGTGATGTGCCTTTGAGCGGCTTCGGCCCCGCCTTCAGCCTGATCTCGACTTCTTATCTCCTCGCCTCGGCGCTACTCCTGTTTCTTCGCGGAAGATAAATTTCCCTCGGTGAAATCCCCTCGCTCATGTTTCGTCGAGACGGCAAGCGGGTAAAGACCGAACTCCGCCGCAACGGTCTCGGTTAAAGGCTCCAACATGAATAACTGGACGAACTGTTTTTTCGCGCGGCTGAGGAAAACCCTGGGGTTTTGTTTCAGATCCGAAAAACGATCTCTCCTGCTGCGATTACCTTCGCCATGCTTTGTGTCGACATAAACGGCGCCAGGAAAGGGCAGAGGGAGCAGTGACTTTCTCACTCGCGAAGGACTTAGCGAAGGCAGATCCGAATCTTCGATGTCTTCGTTCTCAGGCAGCTTCAAAAGATCGTGCCTGATGAGGTGGCTGGTGCCGCACCAGTGGTGGAATCCGTGTTTTTTGAGATAGATGCGCCGCGCGCCGTCGCGATAGAAATAGCCGCTATCAAAAAACCATCCGTGAGCCTGAGGATTTCGCTCGACGAATTCGGCGAGCCGGTTGCTGACACAATCGTCGGCATCGACTTGCATCACGTGGGACGGAGTGAATTTCCGGGCAAGAACGAATCCTCTGGCGCGCTTGCGGTATTTGTCCTGATTCAGAGACGGATGGTGATTGGAATCGGGCACGGGAAAATCGCCGCCCGCGTAAGTGACCGCGGGATGGTTGAAGTCGATCGTCGGCTTCTCGTGACAAACTACGATGACTTTAAACGCCGCCGATGTTTGATTACAGACCGATTTGAGACACCTCTCGAAGAGCCTGCTCACGTAGTCCCATGATCTGGCGACGCGGCGGCTCTTCAGCGGTATGACGAAGACCAGCATCTTCGAGTTGGAAGGTTTTGGCGTCCCCGACGGGATTCGAACCCGTGTTGCCGGCGTGAAAGTGAGGTGACGCCTTTCGGGGGAAGGCTAACGAAATAGGGGGCTTATCGCAAGCCCCTTATTTTTTTGACTTTTCACATTTCTGAAAGCCCGTGCATAGAGTGCGTAAAGTGCAACTGCTACCCCAAGAAGTGTTGACGACGTGCAGACACGGAGCCTCTTGTTTACTCGATGCCCATGCCAAGAAACTTACGGGCTTCGGCTGTGCAAACAAAGCTAGAAAACCCATGGTTGTAAGCTGTGAAAATTCCCCCATGATTGATTCCCGCGTCTCGTAGCCTCTCGCCCACCTTTTTTCCTTCTATTTCGCTTCCGCAGACGGTTTGCACGAGGATGTGATCCGGAAGGTTCTTAGAAAGCAGTTCGACGAAAGGAGCATCTGTTGCGCGCCAGCCGATCACCAAAAGTTTCCTTGTTTGAGGCAAACACTTTTTGAGCGTCTCTATGTGCTCGGGCGGACATTCAAAATCAAGTTTGTTCTCAACGGGAATTGCTATCGCGGGGAATAGAGCCTTACCGCTATATTTTCGTACAGTAAGTTGATGTTGATTTGTAAATTGGTCGGTAATAAGTCGGCCGACGATGATTTGAGGCGCTAAGCGTATTACTTCGGCTGGGATCTGATTATCTTGTAGCGTATGTATTTCCCTGAGAGGCGGAACGTCTCCAAGTACCCTACCCCAGTTTATCGAACCATGTATTTTGAAAACCTTGTAGTCGCTTGAATGAACGTAGTCCGACATAGATTCAATTGTGGTTTCAACAGTGGCAAGGGCGTCTTCAAGCATAGTGTCGTAATTGAATGTTACGAGTGAGACCGGCGTAGAATAGTTACGCAGCTGCCTAATCAGATACAGAAGCGCTTTGTAATTTGTCACTCCCTTGTGAATATTCTCCCACCGCTTTTGACACTCCCAAATCATTGCTTGGAGATAGTAGAGAACTGCAACGATCTCACGTTGTCCTTGACTGTGTTTTTTAGCGCCTGCTTGTAGATGTTCGAGCACACGTTCAACTGGGAGGTCCTGATTTCGGTGCCGCAGAAAAGTCACTATCGGCGAACAATCAGGGAATCGTTGCATCGCATTAGCAAAGTGTTCTCTGTCGTCGAAAAGCTGATCAGCTAGCGGAAGTCGTGCGTCACTCCCCGGCGTAGTTCCCGGAGGATAGGAAGCCGCTGAATCGTAAGATGCTCCAGCGCCGAATATTACGGTGAGCATGTGTTTAGCTCCATTTTACTTTGAGGACAGTTTATAGCACATAGGCTCCTAGCGAACACTGGCGGGGCTTGCTTCCTTACTATATCTTATCTTAGAGTGCGGGTATGACGAATGGGTAGATGCCGATGCAAAATTCAATTCGAGTCACGCCTATAAGCCCACAAGTTCGCTATCGATCGACCTTTTTTCCACCCAACTATAACCTTGTTAAACAGGATGTCGGAATTGCCCTGGCAACGAAGATAACGGAAGTGCTTCATCTGAGGTCCAGCACTCTCATATTTAATCAAAACAACATGAGTGCGCAGTACCTTTCATTTCGGTACGTATATCCGAATGAACCGATGCGTTATTTTGATGTATCTATTGGAATAGACCAGGCAGACCTCCTGTTTTTCAGTCCTGCGACAGCAGCCGAACTAAAGGAAGGAGTGCTTAAAATTTGGGAACCCCTTCTTGAAAAATCAAAGCCCAATATCACCGAGAATTATTTTGAAGCCACTTTCCATTCCGTTGCTGAAGATTCCGCTAACGTTAACAGTTTTCTAGATCAGTTCGTAAAGATCCAGACAGCTAGAACCGATTTTTATAAGGGATTTTCTCTAACGGTCAACCATCCTGAAGTGATGGGAGACGCGCGCCTGACGATTGAACGCTCGAATGCGAACCCAGCGGGGCTATATTTAGCGTTCGCGGCAGTTAGCAAAAATAAAGTAAAAGATATAAATTCATTAGCGTCTCTGATTGATAAAGCGATTTCCATTTATCGGGACATTCAGGGCTTAGCACAAATCGAAGTAGTGGAGCCAGAATAGTGGACGGACTACAAAGACCCTTAGATGACCATAACCGGCGAGCTTATCAATTCCCTACTGCAACCGGCACAACTAATGTCGGTTCAATAGGCTTTCTCGGTTTACGAGCGTTAGGTGGTGTTTCGGGGTTGGTTTTTGATGCACCAGTGCAACCAAACTTGAATCGCGTCTTTAATCCCCCGGTTTCGCGAGCGGGCGGTTATAGAACGCGAGAGTTGGAGTGGCGTAAAAATAATGCAGAGGCTCTTCGAAGCTTTGCCGGGCAATGGGTAGCCCTCGAAGGAGAAGAAATCATCTCTCACGGTCCTGATCCTGTAGTAGTTGCCGCTGACGCCAGGGCACGAGGAATTAGGACACCCTACATCTTTTATGTAGAGTTTTTGGCTAAGGATGTGATTCGTATCGGAATCTAAAGGTGGAAACGGTTAACTACCAACACGTTTTTAACTACCGTCATCTCGAAGAACACACCTTCCCCATTCTCCAGTTGCGAGTTCTAAATCCACTCGACCTCGATCGGGGGATGGATACAGATGGCTATCTTGATTCCGGGTGCCAAGCCTCACTGTTTGAGGGTTCGATCGCCAGCATCATTGGTCTTGATCTCCTTGCCGGGGAACCGAAGTTATATGCGCCGTTAAGTGGCCCTGGTATTGAGGCAAGACTACATTCAATTCGTCTTTCACACCCAGACCTTGGCAACTTTGACCTGAAAGTAGGGTTTAGCTTGACGCGGATTCCGAGAAATCTACTAGGTCGGGATTTTTTTAACCTTATGCAGGTAGGATTCCGTGAGAGACGCTTAACATTCTATATGAATCGTACACCCTAGGAAGTGTCCGTCTTTAATATCTCGGATGATCTCGGCGGATTGGCGTGTTCCGAGGCTATGACTAAGACGATAAAATTTGAGACCGAATTGACTGGCAGTCGCACTCTGAACATACCCCCGGAGATTGCCGCAGCCTTGCCGTCGAAGGGTACGGCGACCGTAGTGGTCTTTGTGGAGATGGATCCCGAGGACACCGCATGGCGCAAGGCGGCCTATGAGCAGTTTCTGAGCAATGATTCAGAGCAAGACGCGGTCTATGACAAGTACCGTTAATCTCGGCATTCTACAGACTTTTTGCTCTATCCAAATCGTTGCTGGTACAGCAATGACAACTCCAATCAAACTCCTTGATGTTGTGGCGCTTACGGTAGACCTCCCTGAATACAAACTCTGGCGCGGCCAGGTGGGTACAGTGGTCGAAATTCTGGACGGCGGTAAGGCTTTCGAAGTCGAATTCAGCGATCGCGACGGACGCACGTACGAGTCCGTCGGCTTACGGCCCGACCAAATCATGGTGTTGCACTATGAGCCCCTGACCGCCCCGCCATCCTCAGCCCAGGAGCCAGCATAGATCAGTGACGAGGACTGACTGACCCTGTCTTCGGTGTGATTTCCAGGTCTTATCTGCTCGCTTCGGGGTTACTGTTGTTTCTTCGCGGAAGATAAATTTTTGGCGGCGTCACCCACGACATTGCTTTTCGTCGAGACAGGGAGCGGATAAAGGCCGAATTCTGCCGTGAGCGCTTCGGTTAACAGCTCTGACCTGAATAGTTGGACGAACTGTTTTTTCGCCCGGCTGAGGAAAACCCTGGGGTTTTGTTTCAGATCCGAAAAACGATCTCTCCTGCTGCGATTGCCTTCGCCATGCTTTGTGTCGACATAAACGGCGCCAGGAAAGGGCAGAGGGAGCAGTGACTTTCTCGCTCGCGAAGGACTTAGCGAAGGGAGGTCCGAATCATCAATGTCCTCTTTCTCAGGCAGATTCAAAAGATCGCGCCTGATGATGTGGCTCGTCCCGCACCAGTGGTGGAATCCGTGTTTTTTGAGATAGATGCGCCGCGCGCCGTCGCGATAGAAATAGCCGCTATCGAAAAACCATCCGTGAGCCTGAGGATTTCCCACGACGAATTCAGCGAGCCGGTTGCTGACACAATCGTCGGCATCGACTTGCATGACATGCGACGGTTCAAATTGGCGGGCAAGGAGGAATCCTCTGGCGCGCTTGCGGTATTTGTCCTGATTCAGAGACGGATGGTGATTGGAATCAGGGACGGGAAAATCGACGCCCTCGTAAGTGACTGACGGATGGCTGAACTCGATCAATGGCATTTCGTGACAAACCACGATGACTCTAAACGCCGGCGATGTTTGATTGCAGACCGATTTGAGACACCTCTCAAAGAGCAGGCTCACATAGTCCCACGACCTGGAAACGCGGCGGCTTTTCAGCGGTATGACGAAGACCAGCATCTTCGAGTTGGAGGGAATTGGCGTCCCCGACGGGATTCGAACCCGTGTTGCCGGCGTGAAAGGCCGGTGTCCTGGGCCAGGCTAGACGACGGGGACATGGTGGTGAGCCGTGCCGGATTCGAACCGGCGACCCTCTGCTTAAAAGGCAGATGCTCTACCGCCTGAGCTAACGGCTCGCGATTAATTGGAAACATCCATTCATAACGGGAATACCCCGGCAAGTCAACGAAATCGGCGCAAAAGGACTCTTGGCTAGTGCGTCATTTGGGAGAGATCCTTCACTTCGTTCAGGATGACATCTGAGTCTTTTTCTTTCTGTCATGCTGATTAATATGAAAGCGAAGCGAAGCATCTCTCTTTTCTGCTCAGGGCTGGCTCTGCCAAGATCTCGGTTGTTGGATTAGGTCCCCCGCGGGCTGTAATGACCGACCATGGTCAGTTCGCTTTCAGCCTTCGTTCGTCTGTTGCATGCCCATCATTAAGAATGGTAATGGAGAATCATGAGCAAGATGGATGAATTAAACCGCCAGCTCGAAGAAAATAATCTGCTCGGTTACTGGAACATCGTGCGTGGCCGGGGCGACGACTACGAGCCGAAATCTTCCTTCGAGCCCTGCGTGTGGAAATGGCAGGACGTTGCGCGCGGATTGGACAAGGCCGGTGAGACTCTGGACCTGGAAGATTCTTTCCGGCGCTTCATCGGCTTCTCCACGCCGGCGCTTAAAGGCAACACGACGCATACGCTCTTGCTCGGCGCGCAGCTCGTCAAGCCCGGAGAGATCGCCAAAGCGCATCACCACACGATGGGCGCGATCCGCTTCGTCATCCGCGGCGGCGGCGCCGAAACCACGATCAACGGCGAGCCGTTTCCGATGTATCCCGGCGACCTCGTCACGACGCCGAGCTGGACTTGGCACGATCACTATAACGGCTCCGAGGAGCCGATTATCTGGCTCGACGGCGCCGACGGCCCGTTCTTGAGATATCTCCAGCAGGGCTTCGGCGGGAGGTTCGAGAAGGATCAACAGCCTCACTCCCGCGCCGCGGATTCCTCTTCTTATGAATTGTCTCCCGTGCGTCCGAGCTGGATTCGCAGCGACTCTTTACAGCCGCCGCCCTATCGCTATCGCTGGGAGGATACCGAAAAGGCATTGAGCGCCCTCGGCGAAAAGCCGGGCGATCCCTGTGACGGAATTCTTCTGCGCTACGTGAATCCGGTGAATGGCGGCCCGACGTTGCCGACTCTTTCCTGCGAGATGCAGATGCTGCGCCCCGGCGAGGAGACCAAAGAGCACCGGCACACGAGCAGCGCGATCTATCACGTGTTCAGAGGCAAAGGCTTCACGATGATCGACGGAGAGCGGCGTGAGTGGGAGACCGGAGATTCCTTCACGGTGCCGCTCTGGCGCTGGCATTTCCACGGCAACAGCGGGCGCGAGCCGGCGCTCTTGTTCGGCATGAACGACAGGCCGATCCTCGACGCCTTCGGCTTCCATCGCGAAGAGGCGAGGTGATCGGTGGCGCAAGATAAAATAGACGCACTGGTTGCGCGCCTCGCCAAGCTCGATACCTGCGCGGCGTCGGATGCGCTCGACCGGCTCGGGCTTCGCGGCGCCACGATCGGCATTCGCCCGGTGTGGCCGTGCGCGCGCATCGTCGGGCGCGCGGTGACGTGCAAGATCAAGCCCGCCGGTCTGGAAAAATCGAAACAGCACCTCGGCACGCCGGCGATCGACGCGGCCAGGCCCGGAGACGTGATCGTCATCGACAACGGCGGGCGCATGGAAGTCTCGGCGTGGGGCGGACTGCTCTCGCTCGCCTCGAAGCTCAAGGGACTGAGCGGCGTCGTGATCGACGGCGCCTGTCGCGACGTCGATGAAAGCCGCGACGTGGGATTTCCCGTTTACGCGCGCGCGGTGGTCCCCGTGACGGCGCGCGGCCGCATCATGCAGGACAGCGTGAACGAAGAGATTCAGTTCGGCGGCGCGCAGGTTCATCCGGGAGATCTGGTGATCGCCGACGGCAGTGGCGTCGTCATCATCCCGTCCTCGCGGGCGCCGGAGGCGGTCGGCGAGGCTGAGAAGATAGCCGCGCACGAGGCCAAAATGGCGGAAGGAATCCGTAGCGGACGCTCCGTCGTCGAAGTAATGGAAAGCCTCGGATACGAAGCCATGCTCAGAAAAGAAAAGTGAGCCTACCTTGCATCGATAAGTTCAACACAAAAATATTTAATACCTTAACTAACCCACCGATTTCTCGACGCTTTTTTCGTTTTCTCCTTGCCACCTCTCCCCGCTTTCTGTATATCCTGGAATAGCTGCTCTTAGAACGTAGCGGCGAAGTATAACTCTATGAAGCTGAGCCTTCTCGGAATAATTTTATCATTAGTCTGGCTTCTCGCGCTGCCGCAATACGCGCGCGCCGATTGGAAGCAGGACTGGGAAAAGACCGTCGCCGCGGCGGAAAAGGAAGGCGAGGTCGTGCTTTACGGCCAAGGGAGGGTCGGGGTCAGCGACGCGATTAGAGAGTTTCAGAAAGGTTATCCGAAAATCCGTCTGAATTTCGTCTCGGGGCAGGGGAGCGAGCTGGCGAAAAAAATCATGGCGGAAAAGCGCGCCGACAAGCACCTCGTCGACGTCGCGGTCGGCGGCGGCGGGACGATGGTGCTCGTGTACCACAAGGCCGGTCTGCTCGAAAAGATGAGCTCGGCGTTCATTCTTCCCGAGGTGAACAACGCGGCTCTCTGGTGGTCGAAGAAGCATCATTATGCCGACCCGGATCAGAGCCGCGTCTTCATGGCCCAGGGCGACTTGGACGACCGGATCGGCGCATACAACAAGAACCTTCTGAAGCCGGCGGAGATCCACTCTTGGTGGGACGTGCTCGATCCCAAATGGAAGGGGCGGATCGTGATGTCGGACCCCAAGTGGGCGGGCAATATCGGCTCCTGGAGGTATCTCTACTACGCGCCGGAATTGGGTCCGAAGTTTATCAAGCGATTTCTCGAAGAGGCTGCGCCCGTGTTCTCGACCGACGAGCGGCAGATGATCGATTGGCTCGCGGGAGGAAAGTACGCGATGTACTTGTTGGCCAAAGACGAGAACATCGAGCAGGCGGTCAAGCAGGGACTCCCCATCGATACGCTCCGGGCGCAAAAAGACGGCGGCAGCATCACCACCGGTTCCGGACACATCAGCTTCTTTCAGAAACCGCCCCATCCGAATGCGGCGCGGGTCTACATCAACTGGTTTCTCTCCCGTGACGGACAGCTCGCGTGGCAAAAGTACACGCTCGGAAACTCGCTACGCACGGACATTCCGAAAGACATGCTGCCCGGAGGCCGGACCCAGGTCCCCAAGGAGGGCCGCTCGTATATGATGACGAGCTTGCCGCAATACGAGGACGTGAAGCCGCTGAGAAGTCTGGTGGACGAAGTTTTGTCGAAGCGGCCCGTGAAATAAGCATGAAGCGAAGAGGCGATAAAATTTCTTTTTTATTCAGCACGACGGGGACGCTCGTTGCGACGCTGGGCCTGCTTTTGTTTTCGATTCATAGCGTGCCGGCCGCCGAGACGGCCGGCTGGGAAGCGGAATGGAAAAAAACATTGTCTGCCGCGGAAAAAGAGGGGCAGGTCGCGGTTTATGGACCTCCGGGAAACGAGTACCAAGACGCGATCACGTCGTTTCAAGAGCGCTACCCCAAGATTAAGCTCAACTATGTGCCCGGTTCCGGAAACGCCAATTCGCAGCGCCTCTTGACCGAGCGCCGCGCTGAGAAATACCTGGCCGACCTCTTCATCAGCGGGTCGGGCACATTGGTTCTGGTGATTCACAAAGCGGGCATCCTGGAGCCGATCGCTCCGCTTCTCATACGGCCCGAGAGCAAAGACGTCTCCGGCTGGTATGGCAAGAAGCATCACTACGCGGACGCCGAGAATCAGTACATCGTGATGATGCAGGGCAACGTGCAGACCGACCTCGGCGCTTACAACGCGACCCTGGTGAGTCCGGCGGAGATTAAATCGTTCTGGGATATTCTCAATCCCAAGTGGAAAGGGAAGATGGCTGCTTTCGATCCGCGCGATCGCGGCCACATCCAGCGCATGCGCGCCCTGTACTACAATCCGGCGCTGGGCGGTGAGTTCCTGCAGCGGCTCTTCGGGGAGATGGACCTGACGTTGGGCAGGGATCAGAGGCAGTTGCTCGATTGGGTGGCTGGAGGAAAGTTTCGCATATATCTCTTCGCCACGAGCAGCGATGTCGACGACGCCAAAAAAAAAGGGCTTCCGGTGGGCCTGCTCTACGGCCTGCCTGAGGAGGGCTACATCTCCGGCGGGTTCGGCCATCTCGCGGTGGTCAGCAAGGCGCCGCATCCCAACGCGACGAAGGTTTTCGTCAACTGGATACTGTCGAGAGAAGGTCAGCTCCAGTGGCAGAAAAGGTCGGATAACAATTCCCTCAGAATGGACATCCCGAAAGATATGCTCACAGACCAGCTCTCAATTCCTAAAGAGGGAGTCAAATATCTCAACCCGAGCCTTCCCCAATACTCAGATGTGACGCCGGTCTTGAAGATCGTCGAAGCGACCCTGGGAAAGGCGGGCAAGTAGCGGATCGCGAGAAGGAGGAGACCCGATGTTGACCAGAGAAGAAAACGAGATGATCACCCGCGTGGGGCGGGGGACGCCCGCCGGCGAGCTGTTGCGCCGCTACTGGCTTCCCATCTCCGTGGCCCAGGAGGTTACGGAGGAGAAGCCGACAAAATTCGTCCGCGTTCTCGGCGAGGACCTCGTGTTGTTCCGCGATAAGAGCGGAAGAGTCGGCCTGCTGGAGGACCGCTGCTCGCACCGCGGCGCTTCGCTTTCTTACGGACGCGTCGAAGAAAGAGGGATCTCCTGTGTCTACCACGGCTGGCTCTATGACATCGAAGGCAACTGCCTGGAAGCCCCACCCGAGCCGCCCGGGAGCAAATTCTGCCTCTCGGTCAAGCATCGGGCTTATCCCGTGCAAAAACTAACCGGCCTATACTGGGCTTATCTCGGGCCGCAGCCCGCTCCGGTCATTCCCAAGATCGACGTCTGGGCGCGGAGCGACGGCCGCAAAAAAGTAGTCGTCCAGCCGCAGCTCGACTGCAACTGGTTTCAGGCGATGGAAAACTCCGTCGATCCGGCCCACCTGCAGATCCTGCACCAGGATACGGCATTGGACGCCGGCCGCGGGCGCAAGCCGCCGAGCACGACGCGCGGGTTCACCGACGACATCGAGAGCTTCGAGTTTCACGAAATTCCGCTCGGCATCATGAAGAAGCGAACGTACAAAAACGGCATCGTCGACGAGCACCCGGTGATCTTCCCGAATATCCTGCGCCAGGGAAACGGCGCGCAGATCCGGGTGCCGATCGACGACACGCACACGATGATCTTCATCGTGCGGTTCTTCCCCAACCCCGACGGCAAAGTCACCGAGGACGATGAGGTGCAAGTCGATTACGTGAAGCCGTACAAAAATCCTCCGGACGGTCTGCATCCGTTCGCCCGGTTCACGCTCAACGAAGTCCAGGCGCAGGATCACATGGCGTGGGAGACGCAGGGGCCGATCGCCGATCGCACGCGCGAGCGTCTTGCCACTTCCGACCGCGGCATCGTCATGCTGCGCGAGATGCTGAAGCGCGAGATCGGCAAAGTCCAGCAGGGCCAGGATCCCAAGTGCGTCACGCGCGATCCGGACCACGAGATCATCGACACCAAAGTGATGGAGTCGATCCGCGAGATGACCTACTGGAGAGAAGGCAAAGACACGGGCGTCAGCCGGCGGGCGGGTTAGGAAAGCGAAGAACAGCGGACCGCGATGACCAACCTCGACGAAGCGCGTGAGCTTGTCGCGCGCTCGTGTCGCATTCTCGGCAAGCTCAACATGACCAAGGAGCCGAGCGGGCACGTCAGCGCGCGTATTGCCGGTAGCAACACGATTTTAATCAAGGCGAGAGGCAGGGGAGAGTCGGGGCTCAGATTTGTGACCGAGCGCGATCTGATCACTGTAGATATCGACGGCAAAAAGCTGGAAGGCCGCGACGATCTCGCCGTGCCGCAAGAGGTTTTCATCCACACCTGGATCTACCGTGCGCGGCCCGACGTTGGGTGCGTCATTCACGTGCATCCGGCGACCGTCGTACTCTTTACGATCTGCGATCTACCGATCTTGCCGTTGTTCGGCGCTTACGATCCAAGCGGGCTCCGTCTCGCGATGGAGGGCGTGCCGACCTATCCCCGGAGCGTTCTCATCGCCAACGACAAACTGGGAAAAGAATTGGCCGCGTCTTTGGGCAAGCAGCGCGCCTGTCTCATGCGCGGGCATGGGATCACCGCGGTCGGGCCGAGCGTTCAGGAGGCGACCTTGACGGCGATCCGGCTAAACGAATTGGCCGAGATCAATTACCGCGGCCGATTGCTGGGGAATCCACGGCCGATTTCAAAGGAAGACATGGAGACTTTCTCGGCTTTGCCGGCCGAAGGACGCAAGTCGAGCGTGCACACGGAGTCCGCCTGGCGCTACTATTGCAATCTCCTCGATGAAGAAATAATCTCACCTCCCGGAAGAAGCGCCGCGACGGACAGAGATGGCAAATTCGGTTCTTGAGTTTCTGGAAGTCACCAAGCGGTTTGGGGATTTTACCGCCGTCGATCGCATGAGCTTCACGCTCTTAGCGGGCGAGTTCTTCACCCTGTTGGGACCTTCGGGCTGCGGAAAGACCACCACGCTCAGGCTAGCGGCCGGCCTCGAAGAACCGGACGCCGGAGAGATTCTTTTGAACGGGGTTCCCATCGCCGCGCCGCAGCGCGGGACCTTCGTGCCGCCGGACAAGCGCCGGATGGGAATGGTTTTTCAGTCGTACGCGATCTGGCCGCACATGACCGTGTTCGAGAACGTCGCCTTTCCTCTCAGGGTGCGCCGGGAAACGGCCGCCGAGATTAAAAAGCGCGTCCTCCAGGCGTTGGAAACTGTGGGACTTGCGGGAATGGAGGAGCGCGGCGCGACCGAAGCTTCGGGAGGCCAGCAACAGCGCGTCGCTTTGGCGCGCGCGCTGGTTTACACCCCGGCGATTCTTCTGCTCGATGAGCCGCTCTCCAATCTGGACGCCAAGCTGCGCGAGCAAATGCGCTTCGAGCTGCGCGCGCTGCAACGCAAGCTCAAGCTCACCATTCTTTATGTGACGCACGATCAAACGGAGGCCATGACCTTGTCGGATCGCATCGCGGTGGTCAATCGAGGGCGCTTGGAACAAATCGGCCCGCCCGTCGAAGTCTATGAAAAACCCGCGACCGCTTTTGCCGGCGAGTTCCTGGGGCGTACGGTCATGTTCGAAGGCACGATCAGAAATAACCATGCCGGCCGGTGCGTCGAGCTGGTCGAGGGGAGCGGCCGGCTCTTTCTGGATCAGAACCAGGCGGGCCGCTTTGCCGGAGGCGAAGCCGTAAGGATTCTCACCCGCCCGGAGGACATCGAGATCCTCCCCCAGGGCGAACTGTCTCAGAACGTTATCCCCGCCAGGATCGAAGAGGTCGCCTACCTGGGCGACCATTTCGAGTATCACGTCAATGCGGGAGGGCATTCTTTGGTGCTTTCGGCCACAAAAAGAGAGCGGCATACGGCAGGGGCCGAGGTCCGTCTGCGCTTCGATCCCGCAAGGCTCAACATTCACCCGCGCTGAAATCTATGGCTTCCTCCGCTACCACCCTTACCCTTCCTCGCGTCCGACTCCGTTTGAGACCGTTCCGCCTGGCGGAAATCTTGATGCTCGCCTTTTTTGGCGCGGCCATGGGTTTGCCGCTGCTTTTTCTTCTCACGGGAAGCTTCAATCTGTCGCCCCCCAGCCGCGAGGTGGTCTACGGGCTGGGAAACTGGGTCCGGGCCTTCTCCGATCCGGCCACGTTGAGCGCTCTCTGGATGAGCTTTCTCCTTTCCGTGGTTCGGCTGCTTCCGGCCATGGTTCTTGCCATCTTGTTCGCCTGGCTCATCGCGCGAACCGACATGCCCGGAGGCAAAACGATCGAGTCTTTCTGCTGGATCGCTTATTTCGTGCCCGATTTTCCCCTGGTTCTGGCGTGGGTCCTACTGCTCGATCCTAACTTCGGCTTTCTCAACACGGCGGCGAAGAGCCTGCCTTTCGTCGAAGGGCCGCTGTTCAATCCCTACAGCTTCTGGGGGATCGTATGGGTGCACACGGCGACCGGTGGCATCTGGTTCAAGGTCATGCTGCTCACGCCCATCTTCCGGCGTCTCGGCGCTTCGCTGGAAGAGGCGGCGCGGGTTTCCGGCGCCGGCACGGCAATGATGCTCCGGCGCATCACGTTGCCGGTGCTTTCGCCGATGATTCTGGCGGTCTCCGTCTTGAGCTTCATCCGCGGCCTCCAGTCTTTCAATACCGAGCTTCTCCTGGGGACTCCCGTGGGGATCTATGTCTATTCCACGAAGATATACGATTATATTCAGCGCGAGCCGGCGGCCTACGGCGAAGCGACCGCGCTCGGGTCGGTCTTCCTGCTGGTCCTGGCGATCCTCCTTTTTGCCTATTGGAAATTGCTCAGCGGCAAGAGAAAATTTACCGTCGTGACCGGCCAGGGTTACTCGACCGCGCGCGTGAAGCTCGGAAAATGGCGCTATGCCGCGCTCGGCGGCTGTGCGGCGTACATCGCCGTTATGATGCTGCTGCCGCTGCTCTTCCTCGTGATCGGCTCTTTTATGCGCCGCTACGGATTCTTCGGCATCAACGCGCCGTTCACCCTGGCGCACTGGCAGCGTCTTTTCGCCGACCCGATCTTTTTGGTCTCGCTGAAAAACAGCCTGATCATCGCGACGGTCACCGCGCTCGGCGGCATCTTGCTGTATTCGACGGTGGCTTATATGTTGGTCTCGCGGCGCATGATCGCCGCTGCGGCGCTGGAGAGCTTTTGCTGGCTGCCGCACGTTCTGCCGGGAATTCTTTTGGGTCTCGGCGTTTTGTGGCTCTTTCTCTCCACGCCGCTCCGCCACGTCCTGTACGGCACGGTCTGGGGCATCGCCTTCGCCTTGATACTCAGCGATAGTCCGGTGACGACCCAGGCCTTTAAGGCGGGCTTGTTGCAGCTCGGCGCCGACCTGGAGGAAGCCGCCAGAGTGAGCGGCGCGTCGTGGTGGTATACGTACAGGAGGATTTTGCTGCCACTGCTGGGTCCGATCGCCGCCGCCGTGGGACTCATGAATTTCGGCGGCGCGCTCACCAGCATCAGCACGCCCGTGCTGCTTTACAGTCATCAATCGCGGCCGCTCTCGATCCTTCTCCTGGAGTACAGCTTCACCGGAGAGCTGGAGCGCGGGGCGGCCTTGGGGCTCCTGATCACGATGATCATTTGCTCGATGATGTTCGTGGCGAGAAAATTCGGCCTGGAACTTTCCGGATCGCGCTGACGGCGCGGCGAACGATCGTCAAAGGAGACGCGAGGATGAAAAGTCTAGTCGTGATTTTGCTGCTGTCGGCTTGGCTCGCTCCCGCCGGGGCGCAACAAAAAGCCACGGAACAGGAGTGGAAAAAGATTCTGGACGCGGCCAAAAAAGAAGGCAAGGTCGTCGTCATGGGCTCGCCGGACCCCGTCATGCGGAACGAAATCATCCCCAAATTCACGTCGCGCTACGGCATTCAGGTCGAGTTCGTCGCCGGGCGTTCGAGCCAAACCGTCCCGCGGGTAAGAAACGAGCGCGCATCGGGCATCTACTCCATGGACGTCTTTCTTTCCGGCCCCGACACGACCGCCAACACGCTTTACGGGGAGAAGCTGATCGACCCGCTCAAGCCGCTGCTGGTATTGCCCGAGGTCGTGGACGGCGCCAAGTGGAAGCGAGGGAAAATCTGGTTCGTCGATCCGGAGGAAATGTATATCGTTCGTGCGTTCAGCAACACGGCGAGCCTGCTCTTCATCAACACCGATCACGTCAAGCAGCAAGAGCTCAAGTCGGTCAAAGATCTCCTCAACCCCAAATGGAAAGGGAAGATTTCATCCGAAGATCCCACCTCCACGGGGGCGGGGGCCAACCTGGCGGCCCAGTTTTACAATCAGCTCGGCGAAGATTTCGTGAGAAAACTCTACATTGAAAATAAGGTGGTGCCGACGCGCGACCGGCGGCAGATGACCGATTGGCTGGCGCGCGGCACCCATCCGATCTGCCTCAGCTGCCGCGAAGACGATACCCGGCCGCTGGTCAAGGACGGCTTCAAGATTCTCGAGATTTTCGAGCTCGCCGACTTTCCCGGGATCATCAACGGCTCGCCGTGGATGCTGACGGTCGCCAACAAGGCGCCGAACCCCAAAGCCGCTCAGGTCTTCGTCAACTGGCTGCTCTCCAAGGAAGGCCTGGAGATCTACGGCCGCGGCTATGGCTCCGCGACCTTGCGCACCGATATCGACGAATCGTATCTGCAGCCCGCCAGCATTCCCAAACCGGGCGGCAAGTATTTCGACGATACCGAATGGAGCTGGATCATCACGGGAAGACACGAGAACCGGGAAAAGATTTGGAAAATCTTGAAGGAAAGCAAAAAGTGACGGACGCGGTCGAGCCGCGAGGTCCGCTATTGCCTAGAATCGCCACCTTATATATATAGGCAGCGGCCGGCGGAGAGCCGCCGTGGCGCCGGGAGGAGATAAGAAATCATGGCGGGGAAAAGGAAGATTCGGGTTTATTACCGTGCGCCGAGCCACGTGCCGCTGTGGAAAGTGATGGAGGAGGGAGGGTTTTTCGAAAAGCACGGCGTCGAGATCGAGCTCGGCTCCAGAGAAGGAAAGCGGGAGCAGGCGCTGAAAGAATTGCGGGCCGGCGAGCTGGACATTATCTCCGGCAACCACCACAATCTCTACGCGCCGCGGGCGTTGAACAGAGAGCCGTTCGTCCACATCGCCCAGACCAACAACTTGTGGAAAGAAAACTGGCTGGTGGCGCGTCCCGGCATTCGCGGCCTTCGGGACCTGAAGGGCAAGCGCATCGCGATGGACGACTTCCATAGCCATACGGGGCTCAACGTCTGGCGCTTCCTCCAGATCAACGGTTTGGAAGAGGGCCGAGACGTGACGCTGGTGAACGGCGAGCGCAAAGGATTGGACCGGGTTCGAAAAGTGATGTCGGGAGAGTACGACGCGACTTTCGTGCGCGCCATCGAGCAGCTTCGCGCGTGCGCGATCGGCGCCAACGTCATCGAGCTTCCAATCTCTATGCCGATGATCGAAGGCGTCACGGTCACGACGACGACGACCTACGTCAATGACCATCAGGAAGAGGTGCGCGGTCTTCTGCACGCGCTGATCGACGCGATCCACTTTTTCAAAACCCGGCGTAAGGACACGATCAGGATTTTGAAGGAGAAATGCGCCGACGTCGTGAAGCTGGAGTCGGACGAGGAGATGGGATTGTTCTACGACAACACGGAAAAATCTCTCGAGCCGAAGCCCTATCCCACGCTCGGGGCGATCGAGAACGTCTTTGCCCTGGCCGTGCGCGAGAAGCCGGAGATCCGTGATTTCAACCCTCTGGCCTTGTGGGACCTGCACTACGTGCGGCAGATCGACGACAGCGGCTATATCGACAAGTTGTACGCCGCGAATTAGTGACCCTCACCCCTTCCCTCTCCCGCACGCGGGAGAGGGTGAGAGAGGGCGTCGCGCGCAAAGCCGCAAAGGACGCAAAGGGAAGAGGTTGATCCATAGGCGCCGGATCACATGAAGATTAAACATTTGCCGGCAATCGCATTTTTTCTAGTTTCGTTGGCCTTCGCCGCCGACGGATGGGCGCAGTCGGACTGGAGCAAGGAATGGGAGAAAACCGTCCAGGCTGCCAAGAAGGAAGGACAGATCGCGATCTACATCTATCGTTACGAGCGCGTGCTGGAGGCCTTTAAGAAAGACTACCCGGACATCAAAGTGCTTACGGTGACCGGTACGGGCAACCAGCTCGGCACCAGGATCGTGACGGAGCGCCGCGCCGAAAAATACATCGCCGATATCTTCAGCACGGGACCGAACTCGGCCTACAACATCCTTTATAAGGGGAAGATGCTCGATCCGCTGAAGCCGATGTTCGTACTTCCCGAGGTTTTGGACGAATCCAAATGGTACGGCGGCAGGCATAACTTCCTCGACCAGGAGGGCAAGCACATCTTCGGCTATCTAGCCAACCCCAGTTCGGCGCAGCTCTATTACAACAGCAAACTTTTGAACGAGAAAGAGATCAAGTCGCACTGGGACCTCTTGAACCCAAAATGGAAGGGCAAGATCGTTTCGCTCGATCCGCGTCTCACCGGCCTCGGACAGACGATGCAGTTTCTCTACTATCATCCCGAGCTCGGCCCGGATTTCATCAAGAAGTTTTTCGGCGGCATGGACGTAACCTACGCCAGGGAGTTTCGCCAGATGACCGACTGGCTGGGCCAGAATAAATTCGCCATCTGCGTCGGCTGCAAGGACGCGGAGCGGGCGAAGCATCAGGGCTTGCCGGTGGATAGCTTCGACAACAGCCTGTGGAAAGAGGGCGGGGCCTTTTCCAGCGGCGGCGGCAGCCTGAGCCTGCTCAAGAACGCGCCCCATCCGAACGCTGCCAAGGTTTTCATCAACTGGATACTGTCCCGCAAAGGCCAGATCGCGCTGCAAAAACTGGCCGATCCCGACGATCCGCCGAACTCGCGCCGGAACGATATTCCGAAAGACGATGTCCCGATGGCGAACCGGCTGGTGGAGGGCAGAAAATATCTCGACGTGGGGCGCCCCGAATGGCAGGATCTGGAGCCGATCTTTCAACTGGCGCGCGAGATCATGAAAGCATACGAGAGCAAGTAAGGAGTCGGTCATGTTGAGCAGAGAAGAGAACGCATACTTGACCCAAGTTGGACCCGGAACTCCGGCGGGGGAGATGCTGCGCCGCTACTGGCATCCGGTCGCGGTTGCCGGCGAGCTGACCGAAGAGAAACCGATCAAAGCCGTGCGCATCCTGGGCGAGAATCTGGTCGTGTTCCGCGACACCGAGGGCCGCTACGGACTTGTCGCCGAGCGCTGCCCGCACCGCAGCGCTTCGCTCGCCTACGGCAGAGTGGACGCGGAGGGCATTCGCTGCCCTTATCATGGATGGAAGTACGACCGCGCCGGACACTGCTTACAGCAACCCGCGGAATCTCCCGAGAGCACTTTCAAGGACCGCATCCGGACGCGGGCTTATCCCGTAGAAAAGCTGGCGGGTTTATTGTTCGCATACATGGGACCGGAGCCGGTGCCGCTGCTGCCCCGCTGGGACGTTCTGGCGCGGGAGGACGGCAGGCGCTGGACCGTCATCGATTCATTGATCGATTGCAACTGGCTCCAACCGATGGAAAACTCGGTCGATCCGGCACATCTCTTCTGGCTCCACGGCGACTCGGCACATCTCGTCGGCCACTCGCCCGACTACGGCGAGACGCACGACTTCATCCGCTTCGAATACGGCATCATGAAGCGCCGGACGACTCCGGGAAAAAAGCCCGGCGACCCGCCGATGGTGGACGAGCACCCGCTGGTTTTCCCGAGCACCTTGAGACACGTCGCGAGGTTCAAGAAAGACGTAGGCTTCCGCCACAACCTGCAGATCCGCGTGCCGGTGGACGATACGCATACGCAGGTTTACCGCGTGAACTTCGTGCCGAGCGCGACCGAGCGCTCGCCGGCCGACCAGGATCCGCCTTTCGAGCACTGTGCGCTCAAGGGGCCCGACGGCCGCTTCAACATGACCATGGTCTCCGCGCAGGACGCGATGGCGTGGGAGACTCAAGGAGGCGTGACCGACCGCACGCAGGAGAACCTCGGCGCCTCCGACATCGGGGTCATCACGCTCAGGAAGCTGCTCAAGGAGCAGATCGACATCGTCCGCGCCGGCGGCGAGCCGATGGGCGTCGTTCGCGATCCGAAAAAAAATAAAATCATCGAGTTCGACGTCATCAACGAGCGAATCGGACTCTTTCGGTCCACGGACAAGAAAGTGGCGTAACAACAATCAAAAGAAGAATCCAGAAGTCAGAATTCAGAATCCAGAATGAAGGCGAAGAAGCTCCGCGCTCTTAAATCCTGGCTCCTGGATTCTGGCTCCTGACTTCTATTTGCGAGGAAGGAGAATCGGATGGCTGAAAAAGAGAAAGTCGAAAAACTGGACCCCAGCAAGTTGCCGCGGGTCGATACCTATCACGATTGGCAGGCGGCGCAAAAAATTCCCATCATCAACGGCTTCTTCGTCGAGGACATCAAGACCGTCGAAGTCGCACCATGGGACTTGAAGGGCGGCCTGGGGGCGTTCGTCGTGCTCGACGGCACCGGCGGCGTGAACGACGCCTACATCTGCGAGATCCCGCCGGGCGGAAAGCTCAAGCCGCAGAAGCATCTCTACGAAGAGATGGTCTACGTCGCCAAGGGCCACGGCGCGACCACGGTCTGGCAAAAAGACGGCAAGAAGCATACTTTCGAATGGGGGCCCGGGAGTCTCTTCGCGATTCCCCTCAACGCGCGGTACCAGCACTTCAACGGCAGCGGCAGCGAGCCCGCGCGCTACTTCGCCGTGACCAATAGCTGCTTCATGATGAATCTGTTTCACAATCTCGATTTCATCTTCGACGACGATTTCGCCTTCACCGACCGCTTCGATCCGTCGGTGGACGATTACTTCAGCGGCAAGGGACAGATTCACGGCCGCTTCTTCATGACCACGAACTTCGTCGCCGACACGCACATGGTCACGCTCAAGGACTACAGCGAGCGCGGCGCTGGCGGGACGAATATGAAGTTCGACCTCGCGGGCCAAACCATGGGCTGCCACATTTCCGAATTTCCCGTCGGGACCTATAAGAAAGGCCATCGCCACGGACCGGGCGCGCACGTGATCGTTCTCAGCGGCCAGGGATATTCGTTGCTCTGGCCCGAAGGGCAGGACATCCAGCGCGTCGATTGGCGCCAGGGCAGCGTCGTCGTGCCGCCGAACCAGTGGTTCCACCAGCACTTCAACTCCGGCGCGCGTCCGGCGCGTTATCTCGCTCTGCGCTGGGGGAGCTGGCGGTACCGATTCATGAGGTTGACCGACAGCGAGGGTTCGACTTATACCAGCGTCAAGCAGGGCGGCGGCCAGATCGAATACGAGGACGAGAATCCGCGGATTCACCCGGAATTCGAGGAAGGCGTCAGGAGGGCCGGAGCGGTCTGCCGGATGGGCGAGCATCATCCGAAGTGCAGCCAGAAAGTTTCAGCCAAGGCGGGCTAGGGCGACCCGACGAGCAGCAACCGAAGCGCGGCGAAGTAACGGACAATGGCAGAGAAGCCAGGGGGGTATCTATGGCCGACGTAGCAGTCCCCGTCGTCAACGTCAGATTCAGCGCCATCCGGCGGTCGCTCAACGGCGGCGTGCTCCTCATGGCGCTGTTGATCGGTGTCATGGGGTTTTACGTTCTCTATCCGCTCATTCTGATTCTCATCAACAGCTTCAATATCGCGACCATCGCCGAGCCGCCGGTCTATGGCCTCCAGGCGTGGCGCGACGCCTTCAGCGAGCCCGGCATATGGCGCTCGCTGTGGAACAGCGTCAAGGTCGGCATCGCGCTTCAAGCCGTGGCGCTGCCGCTCGGCATATTTATCTCGTGGTTGCTCTCGCGGACCAACATCTACTTTTCCTCCGGCTTCGAAGTCTTCTTCTGGGTCTCTTTCATCATGCCCAACATCGCCACGACTTTCGGCTGGATGTTGCTGCTCGACCCGAACACGGGACTCATCAACACGTGGCTTAGAGATCTTCCTCTGATCGGCGGCCTGAACTTCAATATATACTCGTTCTGGGGAATCATCTGGGCGCACGTGGTGTCGAACGGGATCTCCACCAAAGTGATGCTGATGACGCCGGCGTTCCGCCGCATGGACGCTTCGCTCGAAGAGGCGAGCCGCATGTCCGGCGCCAGCACCTGGACGACGATGCTCCGCATCACCGTCCCGATGATGACGCCGATCATCGTCGTGGTTTTTCTCTTGAGCGTCATCCGCATCTTCAGCAGCTTCGAAACCGAGCTGCTTTTGGGCGTGCCGTGGGGGTTTTACGTCTATTCGACGAAGATCGTCGATCTCGCGCGGCAGGAGCCCCCGCTGGTGAACCAGGCGGCGGCGCTCGGCAGCATCATCCTGGTTTTTCTCGCGGTCTTCATTCCTCTGCAGCGAAAGCTGATCAACCGCCGTCAGTTCACCACCGTGACGGGCCATTTCAAGCCGCGCATCATCGACCTCGGAGCCTGGCGCTGGCCGGCGACCGCGTTCGTGGCGCTCGTCGTGTTTCTTCTCGACTTCGTGCCGGTGTTGAGCGTCTTGGGCGGCAGCTTCATGACCCGCTTCGGATTTTTCAACCTGCCGAAGACCTGGACGGTCCAGTATTGGACCATGGCGCTCTCCGACTCGCGCATCACGATGGCGCTGCAAAACACCCTGATCGTGGCGGTGAGCGCCGCGGTGGTGGGCGCGTTGGTCTTTTCTCTGATCGCTTACGTGATCGTGCGCACGAAGCTTCCCGGCCGCGCGATTCTGGATTCGATCTGCTGGCTTCCTTCGGCGATTCCCGGAGTGCTCGCGGGCCTGGGGCTTCTATGGCTCTTTTTAGGAACGCCCGTCTTCCGTCCCTTTTACGGGACCATGTATTTGCTCGTCATCGCCTACGTGCTCGGCGGGATCACGCTTGCGACGCAGATTTTGAAGGCCAACTTCATCCAGCTCGGCAGCGAATTGGAAGAGGCCTCGCGCATGTCCGGCGCCGGCTTCTGGCGCACTTACTTCGGCATCGTGATTCCTTTGATGGCGCAGTCGATCGTGATGGTCGCCGTCATCAAGTTCATGTTCGCCTCCCAGCACGCGTCGAGCGTGATCCTGCTGGCGACATCGGAGACGCGGACGTTGATTCTCCTCGCGCTCGATCAGGTCTTCGCCGGCCATCGCGAAGTCGCCAGCATCACGGTCGTGTTCATCATGGCGCTGACCCTGGGCGTGGCGTTGGTCGCGCGCTCCTTCGGACTGAAAGTCGGACTGCGCACGGAATAACCGGCACTCGGCGGGAGACGGATGAGCTTCCTTCGCATTCAAGAACTCACCAAGCGCTTCGGTGAAGTCACCGCGGTCAGCCGATTGAATATCGAGATCCGCGACGGCGAGTTTTTCACTCTCCTGGGATCGAGCGGCTGCGGCAAGACGACGACGCTCCGAATGCTCGGCGGCCTGGAGAAACCCGACGGCGGCGCGATCCATCTGGGCGAGCGCTGCCTCGTGTCGCACGCCGAAGGCGTTTTCATCAAACCCGAGCGGCGCGACATGGGGATGGTGTTCCAGTCCTACGCGCTGTGGCCGCACATGACGGTTTTCGAGAACGTCGCGTATCCGTTGAAGCTGCGCCGGATGAAGGGGCCGGTCATCCGCGAGAAAACCCGCGCGGCCCTAGAACTCGTTGGCCTCGGCGGTCTGGAGGAGCGCGCCGCGCCCGCGCTCTCCGGCGGGCAGCAGCAGCGCGTCGCGCTCGCGCGAGCGCTGGTCTTTTCGCCGCGCGTTCTGCTTTTGGACGAGCCGCTCTCCAACCTGGACGCGCGCCTGCGCGAGGAGATGAGGCGCGAGCTCAAGTCCCTGCAACGCCGCGTCGGCGTTACGGTCGTGTTCGTGACGCACGACCAGATGGAAGCGCTCAGCCTCTCGGACCGCATCGCCATCATGAACTACGGTAGGCTCGAACAGGTCGGCACGCCGGAAGAGGTCTATTACAAGCCGGCGACGCCGTTCGCGCGGGACTTTTTAGGAAAGGTATTCGCCTTGATGGGAAAAATCGTAGAAGCGAACGCCGACGGATGCCAGGTCGAGCTTAAAGATCTCGCCGCGCCGCCGGTGCGCGTCCGGGCCTGTCCTCCGGCCGTAGAGGGCGCGTGGACGGCCGGCAGGGAAGTGATGGTCGCGATCCGGCCCGAGCAGATCGCGCTCTCCGGCTCTACAACGGGCGGCAAGTGGAACGTTCTTCCCGTGACTCTGCAATCCAGCCAATTCCTCGGCGACCGCTACGAGTATACGGTCGGGGTCGGATCGGAGAGCCGCGTTTTGACGACGCCGGCTTCGAATCCGCTCAAACCGGGGCAACAGATTTACCTCGAGCTCGATCCTGAAGCGATCACGCTCTGGCCGACCTCGGCCGCCTGATTTCATGGACACCGAAAGGTATTGCGCTTGGTCGTCGGGCGCGCGGAACCGATCGCCGCGGAGCATCGACGGCGGCATTTCAAATTTCAAATCTCAGATTGCAATTTGAAATCTGAGATTTGAGATTCCGAGCTTGGTTCGACAAGCTCACCGCCCTGAGCAAAGTCGAAGGGAAGCGAGGATAGGGTGCGGCGACTACGAATCGAGGCGGAGACTTTCTGGTGCGCGGTCGTGCTCGCCGGGGTCGCTTTTTTCGTCCTCTATCCGATCCTTTTGATCGTCGTCAACAGCTTCCAGGTCTCCAAGCCCGGCGCGCCGCCGCTTTACGGCCTTGGCGGATGGCGCGCGGTCCTCTCCGAGCCCGGCATGCGCGGCGCGCTTTACAACACCTTCGCGCTGCTCGTCAGCCGGCAGGTTCTTTCTTTTCCGGTCGCCGTCCTCATCGCCTGGCTGCTCGCCCGCACCGATCTTCCGGGCAAATACGGCCTCGAGTTCATGTTCTGGCTCTGTTTCTTTCTGCCTTCGCTTTCGGTTACGCTCGGCTGGATCCTGATGCTGGATCCGGACTACGGCATTGCGAACCAGGTTTGGAAAACGCTCTTCGGCACCGCGACGGGGCCCTTCAACATCTATTCCTTCTGGGGCATCGTCTGGGCGCACATCGGCCACAACACGACTGCGGTGAAGGTCATGCTGCTGACCCCCGCCTTCCGCAACATGGACGCGTCGCTGGAAGAGGCTTCCGAGACCTCCGGCGCGAGCGCGATCGGCACCTTGGTGCGCATCTTGATTCCGATCATGACGCCGGTCTTCATGGTCGTGCTCATCCTCGCGATCATCAACGGCCTGCAGGCGTTCGAGGTCGAGATGATTCTGGGCGCGCCGATCGGCCTCCACGTCTACAGCACCAAGGTCTATCAACTGGTCCAGGCCGAGCCGCCGTCCTTCGGTCCGGCGACGGCCCTCAGCACGCTCGTCCTTCTCGTGCTTCTTCCTTTGATCTTCACCCAGCGCCGGCTGATCGGCCAAAGACAATACACGACGATCACCGGGCGCTTCCGCCCCAAGCCGATCGCGCTCGGCAAATGGAAGGTTCCGGCGCTGATTTTTGTTTCGCTGGTGGCGGGCGTGATCACGCTCGTTCCGATGTCGTTCGTCCTGATGGGAACCTTCATGTCGCTCTTCGGCTTTTTTCACATCGAGCATCCCTGGACGCTCAGCAACTGGGCGCGCGTTTTCGACGACCCAATTTTTCTCTTGTCGCTGAAGAACACCATGCTCATGTCGCTCGGCGCGGCGCTGTTTTCCGTGTCGCTGTTTTCCATCGTCGCCTACATCTCCGTCCGGACAAAGTTCGTCTGGCGGTCGGTGTTGGATTTCATCTCGTGGTTTCCCTCCGCCGTTCCCGGCATTTTGATGGGCATCGGCCTCTTGTGGCTGTTCCTCGACGTTCCGGTGTTCCGCTTTCTCTACGGCAGCATCTGGCTGCTCATCATCGCCACGGTCATCAGCAGCATCACCCTGGGCACGCAGCTTCTGAAGAGCAATCTGCTCCAGCTCGGCATGGAGCTGGAGGAAGCGTCCCAGGCCGTCGGCGCTTCGTGGTGGACGACGTTTCGCCGCATCGTCGCGCCGCTCATGTTTCCGAGTCTCCTGCTCGTCAGCGTGCTCAGCTTCATCCACGCGGCGCGCGACATCAGCAACGTCGCTCTTCTGGCCACTTCGGGCAGCCGGACGCTCGCGCTCTTGCAGTTGGACTTTATGGTGTCGGGCCGTTACGAAAGCGCGGCGGTGGTGGCGACGATCGTGATGGCTTTGACGACGGGAGTCGCGCTGCTGGCGCGTTTCTTTGGACTGCGAGTGGGGATACGGACATGAGAAAACCCGTTCAGGAGTAAAATTATGATTTCTTCCCGCATACAAAGGGGCGCGGCGATACTGGCGCTGTTTCTTTTTCTCGGCTTCGTCTGGGAGGCGACCGCGCAAAGCAAGATGCCGAAGGAATGGGAGTCGGTCTTAGCCGCGGCGGAAAAGGAAGGCCAGCTCAATATCGCGGGACCTCCCGGCGACATCTACCGCCTCGCGCTCGTGGAGTGGTTTCAGAAAAAATTACCCAAGATCAAGGTCGAGTACAACGGCGCGAGCGGGCGCGACCAGGTGCCGCGCCTCACGCGCGAGCGCCAGTCCGGGATTTTCAATTGGGACCTCTACATCGGCGGGCCGACCTCGCCGTTGGGCGCGCTCAAACCGATCGGCGCCTTCGATCCGTTGATGCCGGAGATGCTTCTGCCGGAAGCGCTCGACGACGGCAAGTGGTACGGCGGGTTTCGCGCGGGATTCATGGATCTGGAGGAGAAGCTCTACTACGCGTTCGATGGCACCGGCTCCGACCTCGTCTACATCAACACCGACCTGGTTTCGCCCGCCGAGCTCAAATCCTTCAAGGATCTGGCGAACCCCAAATGGACGGGAAAAATCATCTGGGAAGATCCCCGGCAGGAAGGCTCGGGCCTCAATTCCGCCCTGTTGTTTTATCTGAGCTATGGAGAAGCCTTTCTGCGCAAGCTCCTGGGCGAGCAGAAGATCGTTTTCACGCGCGACCGCAGACAGCTCACCGAATGGGTCGTGCGCGGCCGCTATCCGATCGCCGTCTCGCTTCCCTCCGACCAGCTCAAGATTTTCCTCGAAAAGGGCGTCGGCAAGAACGTGAAGCCGGTGGAGGATCCGGACTTCATCCAAGCGATCAACCCGGGCTTCGGCGCTTTCGGCGTCCTCAACCGCCGCCCGCACCCGAACGCGGCCAGGGTCTATCTTAATTTGCTGCTGTCGAAAGAAGGGCAGCTCAGTTGGGTGACCAAAGGCGGGGGGAGAAACAGCCGGCGTCTCGACGTCCCCCTAGGCGATCCGGAACTCGCGATCAAGCCCAACCAAAAATACGTCCAGAGTCAAAGCGAGAAGATGATCGAGCAGCGCAAGGCGGTCGTCAAGCTGGCCAAAGAGACGATTCCGCAGTAAGGAGTTTTTACGATGAAGTTTCCATCGTCGCTGCTCGGTTTTGTCGCGGGTTTTTTCCTTTTGCAGTCGGCGGCTGCGGCGGCCGAATCGAGTCCCTCCGCGCCGAAGGAATGGGCGGATGTCGTCCGCGCCGCCGAAGCTGAAAAGCAAGTCAGCATCGCGGGCCCGCCCGGGGATGCCTTCCGTGCGGCGATCACCGACGGATTTCAAAAAGCCTACCCGAAAATAAAAGTCGAGCTTCTTGGCGGGAGCGGGCGCGACAAGGTCGCGCGCATCCTGCGCGAGAGGCAGGCCGGACTTTACGAGTGGGACCTTTATATCTCGGGTCCGACTTCGGCGCTCGCGGCCTTTAAGCCTATCAACGCGTTCGATCCCTTCAGGCCGCTGCTCGTTCTCCCGGAAGTGAAGGACGATAAGAACTGGATCGGCGGCCTCGACGCCGGCTGGGCCGATATCGATAAAAAGCTGTACTACACCTTCGCGGGAACCTTGGCCGGCGACAACGTCCACGTCAACTGGGACTTCGTCCCGAAGGGCGAGATCAAATCGGCGCAGGATTTATTGGATCCCAAATGGGCGGGAAAGATCGTCATGCAGGATCCGCGCATCGAGGGCAAGGGGTTGAACGACGCCCTGGTGCTGTCGCTGGCCTACGGCGAGAGCTTCGTCAAGCGGCTTTTGCGCGAGCAGAAAATCGTCTTCACCAACGACCGGCGCCAGCTCGTCGAGTGGATCGTGCGCGGCCGCTATCCGATCGCGATGGGTCTCAACGAATACTTTCTTACGATCTTTCAGGAGAAAGGCGCGGGAAAAAACGTCGCCGCCGTAGTCGATCCGAAGACTGCCATGTACTGGTCGTCGGGCTCCAGCGGCATCGGCTTTTTCAACCGCGCGCCGCATCCGAACGCGGCCAAAGTCTACGTCAACTGGCTCCTGTCGCGCGCGGCGCAGGCCGATTGGATCAAGACCGAGACCAACAGCCGGAGGGCGGACGTGCCGGCTTTCGACCCCGCGAGCGCTCTGAAGCCGGGGCAGACCTACCGCAACACGCAGGCCGAGGACATGCTCCCGGCGCGCAAGCAGATCGAGCGGCTCGCCAAGGAAGCGATCCAGTAAACGTCGATGAAACCATCATTGCAACGCCGTTGTCGAATCGGGTATTCTTTTATCGGAATGAACCGAAATCAGTGGAAGATCGCGTGGATCCTGTTCGTGGTCGCTTTTTTGCCCGCTCGGTTTGATGCGATCGGCGCCGAGGTGAAGCCGGGGGGGGACGCCGAGTGGACCAAGCGGGTGGCCGCGGCAAAAAAAGAAGGCAAGCTGTCGGTCTTTCTGTTTCAGCGCGACAATATCGAAGCCGCAGTCAAATCCTTCGAGAAGGCTTTTCCGGAGATTCAAGTTTTAACGGCGAGCGCATCGGCGCCGGAGACCGGGCCGCGCATCATGGCGGAGCGGAGAGCCGAAAAGTATCTCTGGGATCTTTGTATCTGCGGCCCCACCACTCCTTACGCGGTTCTCTATCCCGCGAAGGCCCTGGATGCCGTCAAACCGGCGTTGATGCTGCCTGAAGTCGTGGATGAGTCCAAGTGGTGGGGCGGGAAGCATCACTACATGGACCCCGACGGACAGCATATCTTCGTTTTTTTGGGCAGCGTCGAGATGCCGAACCTTTATTACAACAAAAATCTCGTCGACCCGAAAGAGATGCGCTCTTTTTGGGATTTGACGAATGCCAAGTGGCGGGGCAAGATCCTGGCCATGGATCCCCGCCAGCCGGGCCGGCAACGTGTCAGCGCGCGGTTTCTCTATCACATCCCGGAGCTTGGAGCGCCGTTTCTCGCGCGCCTATTTACGGAAATGGACGCGAGCCTGAGCCGGGACGACCGCCAGGCGATGGATTGGCTGGCCACGGGAAAATTCCCGCTATGTCTTTTCTGCGGCGATATCGACAAGGCGCGAGCGCAGGGCCTTCCGGTGGGAGAGTTTAGCACCTACACTTGGAAAGAGAGTCCGGCGATCTACTCGGGGAGCAACGGCACGGTGGCTTTAATGAACAACGCGCCGCATCCGAACGCGGCCAGAGTTTTCATCAATTGGCTCCTCTCCAGGGAAGGTCAGACGAATTTTCAGAAGGTCATGAATACGCCGGACGTAGTGATGGAATCGATGCGCCAGGACATCGGCAAGGATCCGATCGCGCCGGAAAGGCGGCGCGCCCCCGGTGTGAAATATATTCTCATGGATACGCCCGAGCGGAGCGATCAGGCGCCGGTCGCGAAGCTGCTCAAGGAAATCATCAAATAATAGAACGGAGAATTTTATGGCGGAAATCGTACTGGGACTTGGGACCTCGCACAGCCCGCAACTCAGCATCTCGTGGGAGGAGTGGAACCTGCTCAGGCAAAAAGACGAGACTGATCCACGGCTCGACTACAAAGGGCTGCTCGCGACCGTGCGGCAAAAAAAGCCCAATATCGAAGAGGAGCTGACGGAAGAAAAGTGGCGCAAGCGCTACGACGGCTGCCAGAAGGGGATCGCGGCGGTCGGCGCCGCGCTGAAGGCGGCCAAGCCGGACCTGGTCGTCGTCTTCGGCGACGACCAGCACGAGCAGTTCGGCGACGACAACATGCCGGCGTTCGCGCTCTATCATGGGAAAACACTGCCGGTGGTGCATCATACCGGCCGGAATCCGGCGGCGTGGAAAAGCGCCGAAGAACGCGGCTGGGCCGAGACCGACGCCGAGTATTCCAACGCAGTGGAGCTGGCGCAGCATTTGATCTCGGCGTTGACCGCGGACGAGTTCGACGTGACGCGCTGCAATCGGCTCCGGCCGGAGATCGGCGTCGGCCATGCCTTCAGCTTTCTTTACCGCCGGATCTGGCCCGGCGGGAAGGTGCCGATGCTGCCGGTGATGGTCAACACCTACTATCCGCCGAACCAGCCGACGCCCAAGCGTTGTTACGATCTGGGGAAGGCGGTTCGGCGCGGCATCGAGTCGTGGAAGCAGAACGCGCGCGTCGTCTTGATGGCCTCGGGCGGCCTGAGTCACGTGATCATCGACGAAGAGCTGGACCAGATCACGATCGACGGCTTGATGAACAAGGACCGCAACAAGCTTTTTTCCCTGCCCCGTCCGAAACTCAAAGGCGGCACTTCCGAGATCCTCAACTGGGTCGCGCTCGCAGGGGCGATGGAGAATAGCCGGATGGAGCTGATCGATTACATTCCCACGTACCGCTCTCCGGCGGGTACCGGCTGCGGCATGGGCTTCGCGAAGTGGAGCTGAGTTAGGGACCACTGAGCGTGCTTCGACCCTTCGACATCGCTCAGGACAGGCAAGCTCAGCACGAACGGAAGACTTAATGCGCTATCTTCCTCTCTCCGTTCGCCCTGAGCGCGTCGAAGGGCCAGATTTCGAAATGATAACAATAGTACAAGCAGCCAAATCGTCGGCGGTCCTCGTGCTGACGCTTTTCTTGTGCGGCCGCGCGCTCGCGGCGGACTCGCAGGCCGAATGGGAGCGCACGCGCGCCGCGGCCGAGAAGGAAGGCGTGGTCTCGTATTACACTCTGGGCGACGATTACGCCTACATCAAAGAGTTCGAGAAGAAATTTCCTAAGATCAGAGTCAAAATCGAGCCGGGAAAAGGCAGCGAGCTGCTCTCGCGCATCTTGGCGGAGTGGCGCGCCGGCAAGTATCTTACCGACGTGGCCCGCATCGGCAATACCTCCCCGTACGCGCTCTATCAGGCGAAGGCGCTGCAGCCGATGCCATCCGCCTTCATTCTTCCGGAAGTGAAAGACGAGGCCAAATGGTGGCAGGGCAGGCACCAATACGCCGACCCGGAGGGTCGATACATCTTCGTTTCCGTCGGCAGCGTGTCGAACAACATGGCGGCGTACAATACCGATCTGGTGAACCCCTCGGAGCTCAACTCATACTGGGAGGTTTTGGACAAATGGAAAGGAAAAATAGTGGTCATGGACCCGCGGGCGGGCGGTTACGGCCGCAGCGGCGCGCGGTTCGCCTACTACAATCCGCAGCTCGGCCCGCGCTATCTCCAGCGGCTGTTTGGCGAGATCGGTGTGACCCTCTCGCGCGACTATAACCAGGCGATCGATTGGGTGGCGACAAAGAAGTTTGCTATTTTTCTTTTCGGCAACGGCGACGATATACTGCAGGCTCGGGCGCAGGGGCTGCCGATCAACACCATCGACACGGGCGGGTGGAAAGAGGGGACGGCGCTGGAGCCGGCGGCGTTTACTTTCGTACTCATGGACAAAGCGCCGCACCCGAACGCGGCCAAGATTTTCATCAACTGGCTGCTCTCGCGCGAAGGGCAATCGGCGATTCAGAAAGAAGGACAGACGAATGACTCTCTCCGAATCGATATTCCAAAAAACGAGGTCCGGCCTTACATGCGCCGCCGCGACGGCGCAAACTACGTCGTCACCTGGACCCCCGAGTGGATGGACACGGAGCCGATGATGAAGGTCATCAACCAGGCGCTGGGGGCGGGAAAATGAGGGGTGCGTGCCGGGTGGCACCCACTCTCCGAGCCCGCGCGATGGGTAGCTACTTATTCCAACCGGCGGTGTCGGACGCGCGGGCCTCTCCGAGCGGGCACCACCCGGCACTCGGAGGGAGAGAAAGGGCGAAATACGTCATGCCCGCGAAAGCGGGCATCCAGGTTCGGGGCAGAAATGGTGGGGAAAAAACTGGATTTCCGCCTACTCGGGAATGACAAAAGAGGTTCCGAGCTGATGGCGGAGAGCTGATTGCTTCCCAGCGAGATTCTTACGAGAGGTATTTATGTTGACAAGAGAAGAAAATGAACGATTGACCCGCGTCGGCGCCGGGACGCCCGTCGGCGAATTGTTGCGCCGCTACTGGTATTCCATCGCGGCGGCCTCCGAGCTGGCGCGGCACCCGACGAAGCTGGTCAAGATTCTCGGCGAAGAATTGGTCTTATTTCGCGATGGACAGGGAAAACTCGGACTCATCGGCGCGTACTGCGCGCACCGCCGCGCCCAGCTCGTCTACGGCATTCCCGAGGCCGACGGCTTGCGCTGCCCCTATCACGGCTGGAAATACAACGGTGAAGGACGTTGCGTAGAGCAGCCTTTCGAAGAAACGGTGAAGCCCGGCAATACCTTCAAGGACAGCATTCAATTGCCGGCGTATGCGGCCGAGGAACTGGGTGGACTCATCTTCGGTTATCTCGGGCCGAAGCCGGTTCCTTTGCTGCCGCGTTGGGACCTTTTGGTGGAGGAAAAAGTCTGGCGCGAGATCGGCCACGCGGTGACCGCGTGCAACTGGCTTCAAACGACGGAGAACATTCTCGACCCGGTCCATGTCGAGTGGCTGCACGGCGAGTTTCGCACTTACGCCGCGCAGAAGACCGGGAAGGGCGAGCGCAGCCGAAAGCACATCCGCCATCTGAAGATCGGCTTCGACCTGGCGGCTTACGGAATTATCAAGCGGAGAATATTGGAGGGGGAGACGGAGGAGTCCGACGATTGGAAGATCGGCCACTGGCTGGTTTTTCCCAGCACGCAAAAAGGGCCGGATATGCTGCGCTTCCGCGTGCCCGTGGACGATACGAACACCGCGCAGTGGTATTACTCCGTTCACCCGGTGAACGAAGGCGACCAGCAGAAGGCGAGTGAGATACCGCTCTACGAGATGCCTTCGCCGGTGCTGGACGAGCACGGTCAGCCGCAACTGGATCTTCTGAACAGCGACGTCGATCCCCAGGACAATGCCATTTTCGCCTCGCAACAGACCGTTTTTGATCGCACGCAAGAGCTTCTGGGAGAATCCGACCGCGGCATCGTGATGTACCGCCATCTCCTCGATCACCAGATCAAGTTGATCCATGAAGGGAAAGATCCCATGAACGTCTTCCGTGACCCGAGCGCCAACGTCTGCCTCGAACTGCCGACCGAAAGCCGGGAGAAATTCCTGACCGGGCGTCTGGGCGCGCGAGCGCGCTATTCGCGCAGGTATCGGTCGATTCTAAAAGTACCGGCGTGAGAAGACAATTTTCAATGTTGAGTGTTGAATGATGAATTCGAAGATCATGCTTCGACAGGCTCAGCACGAACAGAAAGCTGTCATCGGTATAAACTTTACGCCGTTCGTCCTGAGCGCGTCGAAGGGCGGACGGCGGATTTCTCGACTGAGCTTTGCATTACTGTTCGTCGTTCTCGTTTCTCAATCCATAACCTCGCTTGCCGCGGAGTCCAAAGAGAGCGAGTGGGAGCGAACCGTCGCGGCGGCGAAGAAGGAAGGGAAGCTGTCGCTCTATCTTTATCAAGGCGACGGCGAGCTGGAAGGCGTAGCCCAGGCTTTTCAAAAAAAATATCCCGAGGTTGCCGTGACTACCGTACCAGGCCGGGGAAACGTGCTCGGCCCGAGAATCATGGCGGAAAGGAGGGCGGGAAAATATCTCGTCGACGTTTACATCGGCGGCCCCACGACGCCTTACACCGTCTTTTACCCGGCTAAAATACTCGAGCCGATCCGGAGCGCCTTTATTCTGCCCGAAGTCCTGGACGAATCGAAGTGGTGGGAGGGCCGGCACCACTACATCGATCCCGAGAACAAATACATCTTTGTCTTCGTCGGCAGCGCGTCCGGCGGCTACGTCTCTTACAATTCGAAGCTGGTGAATCCGCGCGAGTTCAGTTCTTACTGGGATTTCATCCAGCCCAAATGGAAGGGCAAAATCCTTTCGAAAGACCCGAAGGTTTCCGGCAGCCAGCGGATCGGCACCCGCATCCTCTACTATACCCCCGGACTCGGTCCTGAATTCTTGCGCCGTCTTTACAGCGAGATGGACGTCGTCTTGAGCCAGGAGATCCGCCAGTCGACCGACTGGCTCGCGAATGGAAAATTTTCCCTCTGTTTCTTCTGTTCGGAAATCATCAAAGCGAAACAGCAGGGTCTGCCGGTGGATGAGTTCGTGACGGCGCGGTGGAAAGAGGCGCCGGCGATCTCGGCGGGGAGCAGCGGCTCGCTCGTACTGGTGAATCAGGCGCCGCACCCCAATGCCGCCAGGCTCTTCATCAACTGGCTGCTTTCCAAGGAAGGACAGGTCGCTTATCAAAAGGCGACGAACTCCCCGATCAACTCGGAAGAGTCGATGCGGACCGATATCGCAAAGGAGATCATCCCTCCGGAGGCCCGCCGCCTGGAAGGCGTGAAATACATGCTCTTCGACCGTCCCGAATTCATGGACATGAAACCGATCTACGATCTGCTCGAGAAGGCGCTGGCCGAGAAGAAAAAATCATAGGAAGGGCATATGGCTGAAAAAAGCGCGACCGTCTGGCAAAGAATCACGCCGTATCAGCGGTGGATTGAATCTCTCGGCGTGCCGATTCACCGGGGCTATTACCTCGAAGACTTGAGAAAGTTGGAGCTCGGCCGCTGGGACGAGCGCGACTGCGACGTCGCTTTCGTGCAGCTCGCCGGGCAAGAAGGCGTGACCGGCGCCTACGTCACGGAGATCGCGCCGGGAAAAACGCTGCCGCCGTTTCGGACGGCGGTCGACGAAGCGGTTTACGTTCTCCAGGGACGAGGGATGACGACGGTCTGGCTCGACGAGAGGGCCAAGAAGATTTTCGAGTGGCAGAGCCACAGCATGTTTCTCATACCGGGCGGCTGCCATTGGCAGTTGGGGAATCTTCAGGGCAATCAAACCGTACGGCTGTTGCACTGCACTTATCTGCCGCTGGCGCTCTCGGCAATCCCCAACACCGACTTTTTCTTCAAAAATCCCTTCGTTGATTCGACGCGCCTTCAGACCAACGGCGACGGCGATCTTTATTCGGAGGCCAAGGTCGAATGGATTCCCGACAGCAACCGCAGCGAAGGGAGAAACATCTGGGTGGGGAATTTTTTCCCGGACATGCGCGCGTGGGACCGGCTCGATGCGTACAAGAGAAGGGGCGCCGGCGGCCACGTCGTGTGGGTGGGCTTTCCCGACTCGCCGATCTCCGGCCATATGTCGGTGTTCCCGTCGCGCACTTATAAAAAAGGCCACCGGCACGGGCCCGGCTTTCTGATCGTGATCCCTGCGGGCGAGGGCTACTCCATCATGTGGCCCGAGGGCGGAGAGAAGGTCGTCATCCCGTGGCACGAGGCGAGCCTCTTCGTGCCGCCGAACCGCTGGTTCCACCAGCACTTCAACGTCGGCCCGACTCCGGCGCGATATCTGGCGATCCATCCGCCGCGGGGATTCAGCGGCATCAGCGAAAAGGTCGAAGACCGCGCCCGCGACCAGATCGAATATCCTGACGAAGACCCCTCCGTGCGCGCGCGGTTTCAGGACGAGCTGACCAAACGCGGCCTGACGAGCCAGATGCCGGAAGAAGCCTACCGGAGTCGGGATTACGAGTGGAGCTACGCAAGTAAATAGGCCCTCACCGAGCAAATTATCGAATCGCCATAATCCAAGACCCGACCCTCTGAGCTGCTCCCTCTTTAGCCGTTGCGGCGTATGAACAATAAGCTCAGCGTTATCATTTGTACCCGCAACCGCGCCGATCAATTGGATCGCTGCTTGCGACGTCTCGAAGAAGCCGATGCGCCGCCCGGTGGTTGGGAGCTCATCGTCGTCGACAACAACTCCAGCGAGCATACCAAGCAAGTTGTGCAGCGCGCTTCGAAGGCGCTTCCTTTGCAATACTATTTCGAAGGGAAAGAGGGTCACTCGAGGGCGCGGAACTTGGGCCTTGAGCGCGCCGCCGGCTCGATCATCGCGTACACCGACGACGATTGCCTTGTCTCGCGGACCTGGATGACCTCGCTCGTTCGCGAATTTGAAAACGACGCGACCCTTGAAGTGTTGGGCGGACGAGTCGATCAGGCGAACGAGCGGGACTTGCCGATGGCCATAAGGTCTTTTTCGGATCGCCTGCAAATTTCATCGTTCGGGCAGATCATCGAACGGCTGATCGGGTGTAACATGGCCTTCCGGCGCAGAGTCTTTGCGACCGTGGGGACCTTCGACACGAAGCTCGGAAGCGGAACCCGTTCCGCATCGTCGGAGGATACGGATATCTTCTATCGCGTGCTGAAGGCCGGCTTCAAGACATGCTTTTCTCCCGACGTCCTGATTCATCACGCCCACAACCGGGACACGCTGGAGGCCGCGCGCAGCGTGAAAGACAACTACCTAAAGGGCCGGGGAGCGGTTTACTGTAAATATATCCTCCGCTGCGACGGCGTCATTCTGAGACACGCGCTCGATGAGATCGAGTGGCTGGTCAAGGCCGCATTTGCCCACAGGCCGGCGGACGGTGTACTATATGACCCGAGTCGGGCGCTTTTTTACCTGGCGATCGGCGCGCTCTACAGATTGAGCGGGAGAGGGTGACGACGGCCGACGCGATCGGCGCCGCCGCACATAGGTCAATGGCCGCACGCACGAAAATTTTGTTCCTTGGATTCTGCGCCGGCGAGCGCGACTTGATCCTGCAATGGGCCGGGGATGGATCGATGCCGACGGTCCGCCGTCTCCTGGAGCGCGGTCTCAGCGGACCTTCCATGAGTCTGCCCGGATTCTTTGTCGGCTCGACCTGGGAATCGTTCGCCACCGGCGTCACGCCCGCGAAGCACGGCGCGTACTGCTGGGAGCAGCTCACGCCCGGGACCTATGACGTCGTTCGCACCTTGACCGGCGACACTTTCAAGCGCGACTCGTTTTGGGCGTTGTTGAGCCGCGCCGGCCGGCGCGTCGCCGTGCTCGACGTGCCGCTCAGCGTGCCGACTCCGGATTTGAACGGGATCCAAATCGTGGAGTGGGGGGCGCACGACGCTCAATATGGATTTGTCACCTCCCCGCCTTCTTTGGCCAAGGAGGTGGTCGCCCGCTTCGCCCGACATCCGTGGTGCGGCAATTGCGACGCCGAGCGCGACCTCGACGACTATATGTCCTTTCGCGACGGGCTCGTGCGCGGCATCCAGACTAAGGCGGAGCTGACGAGATATTTTCTCGATCGGGGCGGTTGGGATTTTTTCGCTCAGGTCTTCACCGAAAGCCATTGCATCGGCCATCAATGCTGGCATTTCCACGATCCCACGCATCCGCGGCACGATCCGGAGAGCTCGCGAAAAATCGGCGATCCGGTGAAAGACGTCTACGTCGCGATCGATACTGCCATGGGGCGCGTGCTCGAGAACATCGAGGAAGATACCACAGTGGTTTTCCTCGCAGGCCACGGCATGGGCCCGAAGTATCACGCGCAGTTTCTCCTGGACGATATCTTGTTGCGGCTCGGAGTCGCAGCGCCGGCGGCGGCTGCGCCCGATCCTCCGTCCGAGCCCGGTGGTGCCTGGGGCGCGCGCATGGACGCCGCGGCGGCGTGGGCGTGGCACCGATTGCCCGCGGGGATTCAGCGCGAATTAAAACCGTGGCGCCGGCGCGTGCGCGCCTGGATCGACGGACCGCCGGCCAAGCCCAGACCGACCGTCGATCCGGCGGGGAGCCAATGCTTCCGCGTAAGCAACAACTTCGCCCACGGCGGCATCCGGATCAACATGGCGGGGCGCGAGCCCAACGGCAAAGTGCGCCGCGGCGCCGAGTGCGACGCGTTGTGCGAGCAACTCGCGAAGGATTTCATGGATCTGGTCAACCTCGACACGGGAAAGCCGATCGTTAATCGCGTCCTGCGGACCGCAGAGGTCTACAAGGGACCGTACGTGGACGACCTGCCGGACTTATTGGTGGAGTGGACCGCCTACTCGCCGACTTACCGGATCGGCTCGAAGAAAACCGGTGAGATACGCGGCGAATATCTTTACTGCCGAACCGGCGAGCACAAGCCGGGTGGGCTTTTCATCGCATCCGGCCCGTTGATTCCCCGCGGGCGGCTCGAGCGCGCGGTCTCGATTTTGGATTTTGCGCCGACGCTCTGCAGCATGCTCGGCGTGACGCTTGCCGACGTGGACGGACAGCCGATCGCCGAAATCGTCTCCCCGGATCGCCGCGTGGCGGACTTCTCAGCCGCGCAGGTGTGACCGTCATCTTGGTCTCTCTGCTGGAATCCGAGCCGCGCTCACGCCGGCGCTTTGAAGCGGGTAAAGACCTCCTCGGCGTTTTTTGAAAAACCTTCTGCTTGTCTTCCGTCGTCGGATTAGAAAAGGGATCCGGAGTCTTTTCTAAAGCTGCCCATCCCGGCAACACGGGTTCGAATCCCGTCGGGGACGTCAGACCACGCGGATATGAGTCATGCGCTTCCCGAGACACCGGCTTCTCACGTCGATAAACGAAAGCGTGACACCTGCCTTACGGAACATTTCTGATTGTCACAATTCTGGCAGATTTCCTCACGGAGAAAATATTAGTCTCGCGCAGTATGGTGATCTTGTTACCTGCGCAATGCCACGCCGTTTTGCTGCGAAAATCGGTTCGCGGCACCACTGCCTACGCCGCGCTTGAACGGGCCAGCGTGATAGGAGACACCATCGTGCCCGTAGATCAACTCGCCGTCGTATGCGAAAGGCAGGCCGCCGAGGAGTTGCTGAAGACCGCAATCGACCACTACCCGGATGCCGTGCCGATCATCGTAGAGGCGATTGAGTCGGGCAGTCGCTGACCCGTTGACAGCGCCCGGGGCCTGCAAATATCCTCCACCTTGGTGGTAGTCTTGATCCCACTCACCCATGAGTGGCGCGACCGGCTTCTGGCTCGCGCGCCTAAAGGCTCGCATGCGGCCGCCGCGCTGAATACCGCCGTAGATGTGACGCGTTATGTGTTTCGGCCGTACATCGAACTTTCAGTAGCCTGCGACGAGGACACCGCCGAGTTGATCCTGCGACTCGCAAAGGCGCACTGCCCCGAGGCCGTGGAGGAAATCGAAAAGGCCCTTCGTCTTTTTCGTAAAATGCAGTAGGATCGCCATTTCCCTTCGTCGCGAGATCGAATCATCAGCGCCGCATTCACAGCGACAACGAGTCTGGGTCTGCCGCTTCGATACCGCCTCTGATCGGGACGCTAGCCCGTAGAATACGGAATTATGATCGATATGTTTTTTGTTCCAGGTCGAGAATTTGGTGGGTCTTGAGAAGGGGGGAGTTGTCCTCGGAAGCCACGGCGACGGACTTCGCTGAGCAGCGAGGACAGGGCGTTATCTGAGGAATCAGCGCTATTCGATCTTGGCTCACCTCCCTAACGGCGAAACGATGCGAGCATGAATGGCACCGCAGAGACACCGTCCAGAGCTTCAGTTCCTGTCCCATTTCTGTTTACCCAGACGGGGAATGATTCTAAATGAAATGCGAGCTAGCTGACAATTGGGTATTTACCCTATGGGCAGAAGCGTCCGACACGTTTCAGAGTAAATCAGTTGGTTGGGATCGACATTGATATCTCCGTTGGTTGCTGACTGAGTAAGGAGCTGAAACAACGGTGTTTTCTCGAATGGCGTGACGCTCAGAATCTGTAACATTTCGTGCAAGGATAAGTCCAGATTGAGCCGCT
>DASXUF010000053.1 GCA_036504975.1 Candidatus Binatia bacterium
TTCCGGAGATGCAACAAAGCTTGAGCTCCCTGCAATCCGAGTTGGAGAAGATGATCGCCGCGATTCCCACCGAATGGCCCGCCACAGGCAGGGTAACATCCGGCGTCGGCGATCGCGTCTCGCCGTTGACCGGCAGGATCGAGTTTCATTCCGGCATCGACATCCCCAATCCCATTGGGACGCCGGTGTACGCTGCGGGAAACGCCACGGTAGAGACTACAGGGGAAATGAACGGCAACGGCCGCACCGTCGTCTTGAACCACGGGCAAGGAATCACTACGCAGTACCTGCACCTATCGAAAATTCACGTCAAACAGGGACAGCAGGTGCGCAAAGGACAGCAGATCGCCGAGGTCGGCAACACCGGACATAGCACCAGCCCGCATCTCCATTACGAGGTGCGCGTGAACGGCGTCCCGATCGACCCGCGGCGGGGGCTTCTTAAATAGGCGGCTTCAGCTTTAAGCCCGCCCGCCTCTAGTGTGGTGGAACTAAAGTTCGCAAAATAAATGCGCGGCCTCCCCGCCGTCATACCGCGAAAGCGGGTATCCGGAAGCTTTTGATTCTCTGGATCCCGGGTCGCGCTAGCTATCGCCAGCTTGCCCGGAATGACGCCTGAATTATTCAATGGTCTTTGGTTCCAGGACGCTAATGCACTGTAACAGACGCTTCGGCAACAGATGGCTTCCTCGCACTTCGACGAGCTCAGTGCGAACGGACTAGGAAAACGCCGTTCGTGGTGAGCTTGTCGAACCAGAACGGCGTAGCCAAATTAAGTGATACAGTCCACTAGCGTTCCGCTATGTTTTAAGTTGTTTCTTGTAAACCGCGGCCATCCGGCTTTGGATGCCGGCTTTGGCGAGGGCTTCTTCGAACATGCGCCTGACCGCCGGGTCTTCGTCCTCGTATTCGATCTGGTCGCCGCCCAGCTTGATGTCCTTGAGCGGCCTGTCGTCTCCTTCTCCCATCGTGCCGAAAAACTTTTTGCCGCCCCAGCGGAGCGCCAAATATCGGGCCGGCTCACTGCCGGCGTTGAAATGCTGGTGAAACCACCGGTCGGGCGGGACGACGAGGCTTCCCGGGCCCCAGTCGAATCTCTGCATGGGTTCGCCCTCGCGCCACATCAGCGAATATCCGCGGCCGCTCAAAACCAGCACGTGCGCGCCCGGCCCGTGGCGGTGCGCCTTCTTGTAAGTGCCGACGGGAAACTGGGAGATATGGGCGCACATCGTGTTGTTCGAAAGCTCGAAGTGAGAGAGCTGTCCGCCGGCGCCCCGCTCGCTCCGGTCCAACAGTTGAAAGCTCCGCGCATCGGCGACGAAGTTGGTTTCCCACACGATGCCGGGAAGCCAGCGCCCCTGGCCGCTGAAGTAGTCCTCGCTGGAGTCGAAGCGATCTTGGAAGACATAGGCGCAGCCGAAGATGAAATCGATGTTGTGGATGAGATTGATCATGATCGGCGCGCTGGTCACGCCGAGAAAGCGCGCCGGCTCGCTGCCGCTGCCGTTGAAATGCTGGTGCCAGGCGTTGAACGGCGGCGAAAAAAGCGCGCCCTCCTGCCATTCGAAGCTCCGCTTGGGACCGCCCTCCTGCCACACCGTGGTCGCGCCGCGGCCTTTGACCACGTAGATCAGCTCCTCGAAAAAATGTTTCTGCGGCTTTAAGCTCGCGCCCGGCGGAATCTCGCAGATATAGGCGTCGTCCGTCTCACCCGTGCCCTCGAGGCAGATACGCGCCGCCTGCCCGCCGATGCGCTCCCAACGGCCCAAAGGGACCGTTTTGACATCGGCAATGAAGAATCCCTGGATCAGCGGAATGCCTTCCGCTTCCACCCACTTGATGTAAGAGCTGCGCCGGTCCGTAATGGGTTGTCGCGCAATGTCTTCTCCACTCATCGTGCTTTTGTCCTTTGCCTATTAACTTTTTACCCTTCGACTTCGCTCAGGGCATGCTTTTGCCTTTTCACTTTCCTTTCCTAATGAGAATCTCCTCTATGAGCTGGTTCGTCTTGTCCCTGAGCTTGAACCCCTCCTCCGGCGATATCACCACGAGCGGAACGCCCTTCTCCTCCAAATTCGACACGTCTTCGTAAAGCGATTTCACGCCGCGGCGAACGGGAATTCTACCTGTGGCCGCTATGAGCTTGCTCCCCTCCTCGCTCAAGATGAAATCCATGAAGAGCGCGGCGGCGTGCGGGTGCTGCGAAGTGGCGGCCGGGCCCCAGAGCTGGGCGGATGCGGCCGGCGTCGGCCGGGCGAATATCAGCTCGATGGGACATTTTTTCTCGTGCTTCATCTGCGCCACGCGGTACGCGTAAAGCTCGACCGCGGCCTTGGTCTCTCCGGCGCACAGCAGTTGGGTCTGCAGCGAATGGCCGCGCCGCACGAAGACGCCGTTGGATACGAGCCCGCGCATGTACGCGCGCGTCTTCTCCTCCCCCCAGCTCAACAGCCAACCCATGACGGCGCGCGACGGCTCGGTGTCGATCGTCAGCTCCGCTTTCCACCTGGGCTGAAGAAGATCGGGATAGTCTTTCGGCGCCTCGGCGGCTTTGACGAGCTTGCTATTATAGGAGATGACCGTCGGAATAAGGTTGGTCGAAGTGTAATATCCTTGCTTGTCCTTGAAGTGGTCGGCGTAGGCTTTTCTCTCGGGAGATTCGTAGGGCGCGAGGATTCCCTCCTTCTGGACCACGACCAGATCGTCGAACGAGATGCCGACCACGTCGGCGTCGAGTTTCTTCGCGCGGTGCTCCAGTAGAACGCGCTCGGTCACCCTGCCGCCGCCCCCGCGCCAGTACTCGACCTTGACGAACGGATATTTCTTTACATAGGCGCCGCGATACTGCTCGAGCAGATCGATCGTTTCGCTGGAGTAAAAACTGAGCGCGCTCTCGCGCTTCGCGCCTTCGGCGAGCCTGGCAGCCCGCTCCGCTGGAGGGAGCTTGTTTATTTTGGCAAGGGCCTCCCTCCCGCTCTGCGCCCGTAGGACAGAGACCGGAAGGAAAAAGAAAAGCAGGAGAAAAGCCGCTCCCGTCTTCGTGTATCGTTTGTCTCGCATCATTTGACCGCTCCCTGAGGACAGAGATAACCGCCGCGGCATTGGATGCCCATCTCTCTCTGCACCTCTCTTAAAAGCGTCGCGTCGGCGACATCCGATATTTTTACTTTTTCCGGGTCCACATTGGTGCGCGCCGCGCTGTACTGGATGTGCAACCGGATGCCTCTTTCGGTGAAGCCGCCCGGATCGTCCGGGCTCAGGAAGCCGATCGACTGCCGGATCGCCTCGCGCGCGACTTCGGGATTCAGCTTCAGCTCTTTCGCCGCCACCTGGGCGGCTTCATCGGGATTCTGCCGGATAAAGAGCAGAGAGCGCACGTGGGCGCGGAGCCACTTTTTTACGATCTCGGGATTTTTTTTGAGAAACTGGTCGTTTGCCGCAAAACCGGAGAACGGCACCGGGTATACCTCGGATGAGTTGGCGATGATCCGGTAGCCTTTGCGCACCAGCTCCGCGGCGATGTCGAGATTGTTCGCCGAGCCGGCGATTTGACCGGTGTCCATGCCGATGACGCGCGCCTTGGCGTCGCCGATGGGGAGGAGCTTGACGTCGCGCTCCGGATCGAGTCCGAGTTTTTTAAGAATCAGCCGCGTCGCCTGGTCCTGCGAGCCGCCGGGGCTGGCGATCGCGACGACCTTGCCTTTGAGGTCCTCCGGCTTCTGGATTTCCGGCCGCACCGTGAATTGCAGGATCGAAGTGTTGTAGGTGAAGTAGATCGCCTTCAGCGGCGCGCCCATGATCGACGCGGTCATGGCGGAGCCGTGAACGGCGAACTGGATTTCTCCCGTGACCAGCGCCGGCACCGAGACGTTGGCGCGCATGACGATGATCTTCATATCCAGCCCTTCCTTCTCTAAAAAACCTTTCGCGCGGGCCAAATAGGAAGGAAGGTAGCCGAAGTCGGGCGAGGAAATGCCCTCCATCACGGGGATCAACTTGGCTTTGTCCTGAGCCGGAGCGTCCCGTTGGAGCAGGCCGAAAATTAGAACAAAGGACAAACCGACTGCCGCAACCGTCTTAGAGTTCATTCTACCCTCCGTAAATCGAGGCGGTTTCGAGCTGCTCAAAGCGCGTCCCCATGTCCACGCCGAGAACCTCGAAAAGATTCGGCGTCGCCGCGATGAAGCGCGCCGGGTTTTTTTTGTCGCTGTTGAAAAACTGATATTCCAGCGGCCGCGACAGAACCGGCAGGCCGACGCAATCTCCCTTCGTCCACGAGTGCTTCTTGCCGTCCACCACGACGTAGCCCTTGCCTTCCAGCATGTAATGAACGATTCCTCCCGGCGACTGCTGTTTCCCGGAATGGCCGCCGGGCTCGATTTCCTGCATGTAAACGACGAGGCTGCGAATGACGGTGTCGTTCTTGGCCGGGTGGATGTACCAGCGCGTCTTTCCCTGACGGTTGATCTCCCACGGCAGCTCGTCGCCGCGGACGATCTTTATTCCCTCTTCGGCTTGCTTGCGATAACGGTCTCTAAGTTCGAACAGCGCCTCTAATAAATTTTCTTGGGTCATTTTTACCTCACGGTCCGCTCGCAAATTATGCTTCGACACTTCGACCAGCTCAGTGCAGGCTCCCTCGACTCGCCTTTAGTCCCGAGCTCGTCGAGGGATCAGCATGAACGGAAAATATTCTTTTCATCGCTGATGCGTTCGCCCTGAGCCTGTCGAAGGGTGAACGCCGGGTTTTTCAGCGGCCGGCCTGGTGCGCCACACTCTTCTCCCAGCTTCCCTTCCAATCCGGCGAATTTTCGATCTGCACGATCTCGTACCCCAGGTGGGCGCGGTACGTGTTCGTGATCAACGCCAGCCAGCGCGCTGGCTTGTTCGGATCGGCGTTGAAATGCTGATGAGCGACGCCGCCCGGCTTGATCGGCAGCAGAATGAGATCGCCGGCCTTCCAATCGTGACGCTGGTTATCGACGATGGTGTAACCTTCGCCCTCCAGAACAAATATCGCCAGGCCGCCCTGATGCCGATGCTTGCCCGAGTGGCGCGTGATGACGTGCTCGAACGCCTGCATGGTTTGCAGCGCGGTGTCCGTTTTGTAGGGCATGAAATAGTAGCGGACCTTGGCGTTTCGGTTCTGCATCCAGGGCGTGTCCTTGGCGCGGACGACGATCTTCCCGGTCTCCGCCCGGTGGTTCATTCTTTCCAACTCTTTGATCAGGCGCGGATACCAGGTATCCTTCGCCTGCAACTCCCGCTTTACTTTCTTTCTGACTTTCTTTCGCCCGCTCGCTCTCATAACTCCTCCGTGATAGTTATCTACGTTCGAAATACGTGTTTTTCCATCGCACCTATCAGCTCCCTCTCCCGCTTGCGGGAGAGGGCAGGGGTGAGGGTCCGAAGCACACACGACGAACTCAACACCCTCACCGCTGATCCTCTCCCTCCAAAGGAGGGCGAGGAAGCTACCTCAAGCAGTACAGCGCACGATGAACGCCAAAACATCTTCGCGCTAAGATTATCTGCCGCATCCATATCCTCCTTCGCAGCGGATCCCCAGCTCTTGCTGCGCCTCCCTCAACAGACGAACGTCGGCGATGTCGCTCACTTTCACTTCGTCGTCCTTCCGGCCGGCGTTCTTTGCGTTGTCAGCGATCCACGCGCGCATCCCGGCGTCCGTAAATCCGCCGGGGTCCTTGACGCTGATCGCGCCGACGATGGCGCGCGCCGCCGAAAGCGCCGCTTTGGCTTCGAGGGCCAGCGTTTTCTCGGCGACCTGCGCCGCCGCCTGCGGTTGATCGCGTGTCAGCACGATCGCCTTGAGAGTCGCGCGGAGAAATTTTTTCAGCGTGTCCGGACTCGCGGCGAGAAAGCGATCGCTTGCGGCAAAGCCGGAGAACGGCGTCTTTTGCAGATCGCCGAAAGAGGCGAGCAGCTTCAGCCCTTCGATCTGGCCTTCGGCGATGGCGGCGCCGTCCGGATTGAGCAGAGTCGCGTGAACCAGTCCCTTCGCCATGCCCAGGATGCGCTGCGACTCCGGTCCCATGGGAACAAGCGTGTAATCCTTGTCCGCCAACCCGTTGGCCTTGAGAATTTGCCGCGTGGCAAAATCCACGGCGCTACCGTAGCTCAGAATCGCGATATTTTTACCCTGCAAATCTTTGATCGAACGGATTTCCGGTCGCGCTACAAAAACCATCGTCGGGCGGTCGTAATAAAAGACCACCGCCTTCACCGGCGTGCCGGTCATCGCCGCGCGCATCGCGGTGTCGGCGGGCGCGAGATGGACTTCACCCGAAAGAAGCCCGGCGATACTCGGCCCTGTCCCCATCACGGGCGTGCTCACTTCCAAACCCTCGGAGCGATAGAACCCCTTCTCCTGCGCGACGAATACCGGCAGAAAACCGAAGCTCTTGGTCGGAAGAGCCTGCACGATTTTGATTTCTGAATAAGTCGTTCCGCCGGATAGAAAAACTAAAATGCCGAAGGCGAGAGCCTTGAGGCAAGAGGCGAAAGGCGTGAGGCTTGAGCCCTGAGGCGCTTCTGCCCTACTGCCTACTGGCTTTTGCCTCCTGCCTGCTTTCACTTGATCACCCTGTCCGCCCGCGCGAGCACGCTAGCCGGAATCGTCACGCCGATTTGTTTGGCCGTCTTCAAGTTGATGACAAGCTCGATCTTATCGACTCCCTCCACCGGTATGTCCTTGGGTTTAACGCCAGCAAGAATGCGCTGGACGTACTTCGCTGACAGGCGGCCAACTTCGTGTAAGCTCACGCTGTAGGTGGCGAGGCCTCCCTTGATGACAAAACTTGTTTGGTCGAATATAGTCGGTAACCTCTTGACCCTTGCCGTGTCGATGATCAGTTGAGCCTGGTTAGCCGCGATCACGTCCGACACCGCGAGGTAGGCATCCACCTCCCCGGCCCTAAGCGCTCGCATGCCCGCCT
>DASXUF010000054.1 GCA_036504975.1 Candidatus Binatia bacterium
TCACTTCCACAGCGTAATCAGAACCACGCCGACGACGATCATCGCGGCGGCGCAGACGATTTTCAGGGTCACCTTTTCGACGTCGCGCAAAAAAAGCGCGCTGAAGATCAGCGAGAAGAACGGGCCGGTGCTGCTGATGGGAATCACCACGGAGACGTTGCCTAAATCGATCGCGTAGTAGATGCAGATCATGCTGAGACTGATCGTGATGCCGGCGGCGAGAAACCACCCGAAGCATTGCCGGTTCATCTTCCAGGTCTCTCGACTCTTTTCGACGTACCACAGTGTCAGCAGCGACACCACCAGAGACGTCGTCGCCGTCACCGCCGCCGCAAGAATCGGGTGGGGTACCGCCGCCATGCCGAACTTGCGCACGACTTGAGACGCCCCCGCCAGGACCGACGCGGCGATCGGGTACCAGAGAAAGACCGCAGAGCCGGCGAGTTTCATCGAGCCGCTCCGCCACGACAACAAGGTAATCCCGGCGATGATCATCAGGGTGGCGAACACGATCGCCGCGGTGATTTTCTCGTCGAGAAAAACGATCGCCATGACGGCGCTGAAAAGCGGCGTCGTGGCGCGAATCGGACGGTGATCGCGACGCCGAGGGCGTCGATGCCCTTGTAAGTCAGCAGGCGGGTCGGTCCCGGCTGAAAGAGGCCGACGACGACGAAAATCAAAATCGAAGCGCTCGCGAGCGGCGCCAGCGGCACGAACAGAATCGACAGGCTCCAGAGGAAAATAATGTTGATCAGCAGGCTGCTGATCACGCCGGTCGCCGGGTTGGAATACCTGAGCGCCTTTTTCGCGAGCATGTTGTGGAGCGCGAACGAAAACGCGTTGGCGAGGGCGAAAAACTCAGCGGGCATGGAAGGCTATCTTCCACGCCCAGGAAATAAAGGGAGAGACGTAAAACGACATCGCGCAGCCGGTAATCGCGGCGGAGTTTGCGCCGCCGACTTCGTCAGCTATAGCGAGTTCCACGCCGGAGCGCAATTCGAAAGCGATTCAATCGGCCGGCGCTCCCGCGGCCTATTCCCGGAACGGCGATAAGCGCCGTTCAGAATTCCTGAAGAAATGTCTTGGGCCAGAACGTAAACAGGAATGCAACGGCAACCAGGCCTAGGCCCATGGGAAAGGCGGCGGCCCAACCGACCGCAGGACGGTAAAAAAATACGCCGGCCAAACCGACGAGCAGCGCTGCCAGATAGAGATAGCCGATCAGAACGATCCAGTCCGAGCGCCACAGGAAGGTGGGCGACAGAAACCCTACAGTCAAGAAAATCAGGCTCCACTTGATCAGGGAAGGTTGACGGATGCCATTTGCCGCCGCGTTTGTTACTTCGCTAGTTGGCAGATCCAGAACTCTCAGCAGGCGGATATTCTCCACGATATCGAAGACGGCCGCGCCGGTGGCGCATCACGCGGCGGCCACTCCCAACGGAATTCCCCAAGAAAGATTCCGACGCGAAAGCAAGACGCCGGCGGCAAGAAAAAGGAGCCCGTACGCCGCGATGAAAAGAAAATCCACTTTGAGCTCTCCCCGGGCGGCCTGGCGGTTCGCTTCTCCCCGTGGTCCCTCCCCCAACACGCCCGCCAGCTCATCCGCCGATTCCGCAAGCTCCAGGGCGAGCATCGGCTTCAAACCTTTGGGCAATTTCTCGGGGTCGATGCGGAAACGCCATCCCATCCAGAGGGCGATGCCGATGACCAAAAAAGCGAAAAGTCCAACCCACCGGACCCATGATTCCATCCAACTCCTCCTTTAGACCGTAGCGTTTCGACTCAGAGCTGGAGCGTCAAGCGCAGCCGTTTGCGGTCGGACGAATCTTTTTCGAATCCCCGTTGGCAATAGAAGCGCAGCCACGCGGCCTTTCGTTGTTGATAGCCGGCGCTGCTGGGATCTTCTCCTCCAAGATCCACCAGCAGCCGGCGACCGGTAAAATTCTGCTTCAATAGGGGAATCGCCTTATCGAGCAATCCGCTCCCCAGGCCGAGGTTCCGGTGCGCCCCGCGTATCCACACAAATAGTTGATGCACGTTCGGGTCGGTCGTCGGAGCGGCGACCGCCATGCCCCAGGCTTCCGTCGGCGGTTGAAGGGTGCGGGGCACGACGATCCAGACTGCGTTCCTGCCGGTTGCGCCCAGAGGCAAAGGCTCCTCGAATACCTGCCGAACCTGCGGCAAGATCGCCAGGCTCAATCGATCCTGCTCGAATTCATCCAGCAACTGTGCCTCCAGATACGCCGGGACTTGTTCCACAATGTCGAAATAAAATTGCGGGAGGAGATTCTCCTCGACAAAGTCGACAAAACTGCGGCTGTAGCTGCCCCGGAGTCCCGGCCAGAGTTTTTGAAACGTCGGCGCCGCCGCCCAGCGGCGGAACAGATTCATCCAGCCCCGATTGAGAGCGTACGCGTGGTACTCGCGGAACTGCAGAGCGATGAACACATTCTCCATGAGTTGGATTTGGCGATTGCAAAAATGAAGTTCCGCCCGCGGATCGCGCACCAGCAATGCATGCGGAGCGGCGCCCAGCAGCCTCTCCAGCTCCGGATAGATTCTCAGATCGTAACCTGCGAGTTGAGGATCTTCCCGCAGTTTCGCTTCGAGTTCGATCCAGGCCTCCTTCTGATGAAGGAAGGACTCCTCGATGCCGGGAGGGACGGAGACCCAATGGTGCCGCAGGGCATTGAAGATCGCGTCCGAACCTTTGTTCAGTTCCGGCGCCGCGGAGCGGAAAACTTCCCAGGCGACGTGCTCGCCCAACTTCCTGTACGACTCGAACTGCGATTCGTCGAAAAATTGATCGGCGGTGGTGTCGTGCGGGAACATAGGATGCCGGCCGGCATGCTCCAGCACGTCCGCCGGCTCGTCGCCCGTGAGCGATGCCTTGATATAAACCAGCATTCCGACCGATTCTCCGGAGTCCACCTGGTCGTAGCGAATCACGCCGATGGCCTGATGCCAGCGGCTGTGCGACTGACCGGGCTGGGGGCGGATCATCTCCCCGACGATCTCGATGCTCACGCCGAGGTCGGCGCGGATTTTTCGAATCGCGTTACCCAGATCCTCGAAAGTTGTGAGCGGGTCCGCTCCGGCGTCGCAGCAGACGATGTACTTGCATCTCCTTCGAACCAACTCGTAAATTCCCAGGTTCTCGAAGTGCCCGCCATCAGACAGGTAGACGTAACCGCGATCGGCGTTGGACTGTCCGAACAGTTCCGTGAGGAGATACGGGAATCCGAGTTTAGGTCCTCGGTTTTTGTATTTGTCGTTTTTTTTCGGATTGCCGACCCACCAGCCGAGACGGACATTAAAAAGCGTCAGCAGAAAGGCGATGGGCCCGCTGCTGTGGTATCCCATGTTCGGAGAGACCGCGGCGCCTGAAATGGCGAACGCCGTTCCGAGATTGATGCCGCCGCAGAACTTTTCCGTCTCCCGATAGTCAGTCAGCGGGCCGCCGCAGAAGCGCGGCGTCAGCACGAACGAAAAGGCTTTGCGTTGCTGCCACGCCAGTTCCTTCCCGGCCATTAGATTGAGGGCCGTGTTGACGATGAGAAAAGGTCCGTCGTAACAGCCCAGGTGTTGATGTCCTAGGCCGCTACGGAGACTCGCAAGCGGAAAATCATCATTGGGATCGAAGCCGGTGATCCAATCGGGATTCCTATCGTCGCCGCTCGATGCACCTAAATAGCACCGCACCAGCCGGTTCCTATAGGAAGCGTGCAAAGAGAATTCGTTGACATCGACAGTGTAGGCCAGCACGCCGGCAACTGCGAAACAAAGCGCCAATAACAAGCCGATGACCTCCGGCTTGGCGCGCTTAATTCCTCTCCAATAGCGATGCGTCGCGTGAGGTTTTTTTAGTAATGCCTCTTCGGCTTGCAGTTTCACATCGACTTGGACGGGTTCCGAATTGATCCGTGCGGTTCCCACGATCTTGGATAACCCCGCATTTTGCTTGATTGACGGCTCTTTCGTCGGTTCGGTCGATGACCATTGGTTGACGATCTCGTTCGACAACGACGCCACCAAAATCAAAAGTCCGAGGACGGCGACAACCGGCGCGATCTTTGCGACCCATTCCGTTTTCGTCGCGCTGTTCGGGCCGCCGCTGTTCGGACTCTTGCCGGCAAGAATCGCCGCTACGGTGCTGCCGATCCAGCTTAAGATCAGCGTGTTTTTCGTTTTCGCCCAATCTCCCAACAATTGCCACGCTAACGGTCCATAGAACGAGATCGCAAACACGCCGGACCAGAGCAGCGCGTAGATCAGCAGCCATGCGCCCATGCTCGCGCGCCACTCGCGGGCTTCATCCGATTCAGTCACTCCCCTGAGACCGACCTGCACGGAGACGGCAAGGAGAAAAACGATTAAAAAGATCGGCGGACCCCAACCGAGGACGTCCCACAGCCTGCCTCTCCCGGCCCAGGGCCAAAGGCCAAAGCGCAGCAGAACGCAGAGAAGAATCCCTGCGACGGCGCCGGCTACAAAGTCGGCGGCGATCCGGCGCAAATAATTCGACTCGGCGCGATGCCATGCGGCGCAGACAATAAATACCAGCACGTTCAGAATCCCGAGCGTCAAAGCCCACCCGAGATACGCCCACGAACTGTCCGCCAGCAAAAGCCGCGTAAGCGACGCGAGCGGCGGAAGCTCAGCGAGACCCAATCGCTGCATGCCGAAAAGCCAGGAAAAAATCAGCGCGGCGGCGGCGAGCGGAACGCAAATCAACCATTGAAGCTTCCACAGGTGAAAATGTCGCTCCTGCGCCATTCGGAGGCGATTCAGGGCGGAGGCCACGGAAACCAGCGCCACAACTGCCGCCAGCAAAAGCGCCGCCATACCGGTCCAAAGGAGCCTATCGCTAGAAACCTCCTGAAACCCTTTCGTCAGAATTTTTGGGATCAAGAGAACGAACGCTAACGAAGGAACCAGGATCAGCTGGATGAGAAGAAGATTGCGGACGTAGATCGCGATTCCCGTCCACGTGTCCTGCGAGAAAAAACCGAGCCGCGGCGTGAGGTAGTTGCTGTAGCGCCGGAGATGAAAAATCGCTTCCGGTTCTTCCGGCTTTGTCGATTGAGGCCGCCTGGCGACCAGAGCGGGCTTGAGCTGTTTTTCGACGGCGGCAAGCCCTCCGCCGGGGCTCGTCCGCTCGTGCCAGATCCACGCGGCGAGCCAGCTTCCGATATAGCCTCCGCCCGAGACGGTGGAAAGATAGTCGAAGAATCGCAGAATCCCCAGGTCTGCGAGGCCTTGAAGAATGCCGAGGTTAAAGGTGGCGCTGCGGATGCCGCCTCCGGAAAAGGCCAGACCGACCAGATTGAAGTCGGTCAGGTTCGGAGCGTGCCCGGCTTCCCGCGCCGCTCGTTCAAGCTCGGCCTTTGTATCCGCGCGCAGCTTAAGCAATTGGTTGAGACGCGATTCGGCTTCTTCAATGGCGGGAACTGGCCAGAGCTTGCGGAGCCACCTACGGGTTCGATATTGCCGTCTCACCGCATCGAGAACTCTTTCCGCTTCGGCGATGAGCATCTCGGCCTGCTCGACGGCCTGCACGAATGGATCGAGCCAGGGTATCGGACGGCCGGACGACGTCTTCTCGCGGCGGCGGGAAATATCTCGCAGCTCCCACGGCAGCAGATCTTCCGGATAGGTTTTGGCCTCGTCCGCATCCATCTGTCGTTCTCCTCCGATCGGTTTCGAGCCTCGTCGTGGCTCTGGACGAGGCCTTAGTCGCACATAGCCGGCACGCTGTCAAGAAAAATCGGTATGTAATTTATTTGGCGAATCTTATCGCCCGGGGGAGACCGGAGACGTCGCGGAGAAATTTTTCAGCCGGTTGCAAACTAACGAGGCTCTTGTAAGGTTGGTTAAGAATGAACGTAAAAACCGCCATCATTTCGATCAAAGACCTGAACGCCGAAGCGATTCCCGCATTGAAGCAGGCTTTCACCGCCGTGCCCGGCGTCCAGAGCGTCGATTTTAGTTTGGAGCGGAGCGTCGC
>DASXUF010000055.1 GCA_036504975.1 Candidatus Binatia bacterium
CCGGGTCGCGCGCAGCAGAGAATCGGATCGTTGCGGTGATAAATGCGCTCGACGCGAAGCACCGGCTCGGGTCGCGACGAACTCGCATAGTAACCGGTCCACTCGCCGAACGGGCCTTCGGTCTTGACGTCATCCGGCTTCATGAAGCCTTCGATGACGATCTCGGCCTGGGCCGGGAACGGGAGCCCGGTCACTTCGCCCTCGCAGACTTCGATCGGCGCGCCCTTGAGGCCGCCGGAGTAATCGAATTCCGAAACACCGTAGTCGATCTCGTTGCCCGAGACCATGAAGAGCACCGGGTCCTGGCCGACGCAAATGATGACCGGGCAGGGCTTGCCCTTCTCGAACCATTTGCGCCGCTGGATCGAGCCGTGCTTGCCGGGAGAAATATAGAGGCCCATGCTGCCCTTGTCGTGCACCATGCCGCGATACGCGCCGAAGTTGACCCAACCTTCGTCGGGATCTCTCGTGATGACGAGACAGGCGGTGCCGATGAAGCGGCCGCCGTCGAGCTCGTGCATGAACGGAACCGGAAACTTGAGCAGATCGACGTCGTTGCCCTTGAGAACGTTCTCTAGAATCGGACCTTTCTTGACGATCTTGTGAGGAATCGGCTTATGTTCGTTGAGCTTGTGGCGAAAGGCTTTGACGAGGTCGAGGTTGGCCAAATCGAGCGGCAGGCCTAAGTTCAACGCCATGCGCTTGAAAGAAGCGTTCTGCGCGAAGAGGGTCCGGTAACCCTTGGGATAGCCCTTGATGTTGTCGAAGAGGACCGCGGGCACGGGCCCTTTGCCCTCGTGCGCCAGAAGCTCCGCAAGGGTTCCCATCTCTAGATTCCAATCCACGCCGTCCACTTTCTTGAGCTCGCCGATGCTCTCGACGATCTCCAGCCAGTCACGGAGATCTTTGTAAGCCGGCGTCTTTCCGGCTTTGATATCCTCTTCAGCCAATTTCCTGGCTTCCAACGCAGTCATGTTTCTGTCCTCCGAATTAATTTTGCTTTAGAGTCGCATGTTTGTTGAGTGGCCGCAAGTTCCGGTCGCGGCGACCGATCTCCGGGAATCTAAAATCGAAAATCTAAAATCCAAAATTCAACTAGAGCCCCATCATCGACTCGTCCATTCCCTCGGTATCTTCGGCGGGGAGGCCGTTGCAGCTCTGCGGATCGAGATGGAGATAAACCTTGTCGCCCGGGTTCATGCTGAGAAATGGATGGGTGTGGACCCGAAGCAGCATGTCTCCAGCGGCGATCTGGCAGTGGTAGGCGTCGCCCATGAAGATCGCTTCCTTAATCGTGCCTTCGAGCACGTTCTGCGTCACTTGCGGCTTTTGCTTCATCACCTCGATGTGCTCCGGACGGATGGAGAGAATCGCGGCTTGCCCCTTGGCCAAGCCGGGGGCGGGAATAAAGGAAAAAATTCCCCTCTTGGTTTCGATCTTGCCCGGCTGGGAGTCTCCGGCCAGCTCGACGACCTTGCCTTCTATCAGGTTGGTTAGACCTAGGAACGTAGCCGTAAATCTTCTCTTGGGCCTCGAATAGAGCTGGTGCGGCGCACCCACCTCGATCAACTTCCCCGCGTGCATGACGGCGATCTGGTCCGAGATGGCGAGCGCCTCGCCCTGATCGTGGGTCACGTAGATCGTCGTGATGTTGACTCTTCTCTGCAGCGCCTTGATCTCGAAGCGCATCTGCTCACGGAGCTTGGCGTCCAGGTTGCTCAAGGGCTCGTCCAACAGCATGACCTTCGGCTCGTTCACGAGAGCGCGCGCGAACGCGACCCGCTGCTGCTGACCGCCGGAGAGCTTGGGCGCGGGCCGGTCTTCCAGTCCCTGCAAACCGACGATTTTCAAGACATCCACCACTCTCTTCTTGATCTCGGCTTTGGGGCGGCGCTGGATGGTCAGTGGATAAGCGACGTTCTCGAACACGGTCATATGCGGCCAGATCGCGTAGGACTGGAACACCATGCCGATCGGCCGTTTATTCGTGGGAATATAAACCCGCTCGGTGTTGGAAAAGACCGCCTTGCCGTCGATGCTGATGCTCCCCACCTCGGGTCTTTCCAGTCCGGCCACGCACCGGAGCGTCGTCGTTTTGCCGCAACCGCTCGGCCCAAGAAACGTGTAGAGAGAGCCTTCGGGAATATCGAGCGACACGCCTTTGAGAACGTGGACCCGCTCCTTGTCTTCGCCGAAGAATTTCTCCAGGTTTTGAATTTGTACCATGTATCTCTTGTCTGCCATCACGCCCCCAGTTCGTGACCGTGGCCGTGTTACTCCGAAGCGATCCTACGAAGTTTCGTGTTCGTGTTTTCCCCACGAGCACGATCACGTTTCACGAGCACGCTCTCATTCGGCTATGCCAATTTTCGCGCCGAGCTTGCGCGCAAGAAAAGCCATCGCGACCAATAAAAGAACCATCAAAACTCCGAGGGCGCAGACGTACGTGTACTGCCCTCCCTCCCAGAGGTCGAAAGCCATGATCGAAAGGACGGTGCTGTTATACGAATAGAGCAAGATCGAGGTGGAAAGCTCTCTCAGCGAGATGATGCTGATATAAATCCACCCCGCCACGAAGCCGGGCATCAACAGAGGCAGTATGACCTTGCGAAAGGTCTGAAACCAAGTGCCGCCGCTGGCCAACGAGGCCTCTTCGAGCTCCTTGTTGATCTGGATCATCGACGCCGAGGCGGTGCGTATTCCGTAGGGCATAAATTTCGTAATGTAGGCGAGCAGCAAGATCCAGATGGTCCCGTAAATATTTAAGAAGCTTAGAACCGTTGCGCTTTCCGAAATCTTCGCCAGGGTCAGGTAAACCCATATCAGGCTCACCCCTAAAACGATCCCCGGCATGGCGATCGGAATGAACGCCATGCTGTCGAGGAAACCTCTGCCGGGGAGCTTCGATTTGACTGTGATCCAGGCGATCACGGAAGTAAGGAGCATCACCAGGGTCGCGGACCCTACCGACAGGTAGAAGCTGTTTTTGAAAGCGGTCAGCGCCAGCGGGTAGGTCAGCACGTAGTGATAATTGGCGAGGGTAAGCTTTTCCAACAGCTCCATCGACGGAACCCCGTAATACGGAATAAACGAGGACCAGAGAAGGATAAACACCGGGCAAATGACCGCCAGAAGAAAAATCAGAAAAGCGCTGGCGCAGGTCAGATATTTCCACGGTCCGAGATCGATGACGCGCGGGCGGTAGCCCTTGCCCGTCACGGTCGCATAGCGTTCTTCTCTGCGGGTGACCCTCTGATAGATGAGAACTCCGACGGTGCTAATCGCAAGCAGAGTCACCGCATACGCGCCGGCCAGGCCGAAATCCGACGGAAATTGATGGATCGCAAGGAAGATCTTCGTGGTAAAGACCGATATCCTCGCCGGAACGCCCACCAGCGCCGGGACCTCGAAGGATTCGATCCCCCGAATGAACATAACGAGCAATACGCCGAACATGGCCGGCCGCATGAGCGGAAGAGTGACCTTTCTGAAGGTCGTGAACGTGCTCGATCCCGCCGTCAGCGCCGCCTCTTCCAGGGAGGTGTCCATGTTGCGGAACGCCGCCGCCATCAGGAGAAAGACCAAAGGATAAAGATGGATGGCCTCAGACCAGATCATCCCGCCCATCGAATAGACATTAAAAGGAGCCGCCTCCAACCCAAGCGCCGCCTTCACCACCAGGTTGATGAGCCCGATCTTGGGGCTGAGGAGCAAAATCCAGGCGATCGTGCTCAAGATTCCCGGGATGATAAAAGGAATCAGGGCCATGACGACAAAAAGCTTCTTAAAAGGAGTATTGGTCCGCTCGTTGATCCAGGCGAGATAGGTGCCGATGAGAAACGAAAGAGCGCAGGTGCCGACGGCGTATTTGATGGAATTCCAGAAAAGAAGGTAGAACTCCCGGTCGAAGTACGCCTTGATGTAGTTTTGGACGGTATAAGTCGCGCCGGGCTCCCCGATCGGGGCGCTGCGGATGCTGCCGTAAAGCAGCATGACAAGCGGAATGCCGGCCAAATAGAGAACGAACAGCGAACAGCCTATCAGGATCAGGCTCTGGGTATTTAGGTACCGCCTCATTAACTATTTTTCTAAAACCGTCAAAAAGTCCCGGCGATCAACCTCTGGCGCCCGTATTGATGTCATGCACGATCTGGTCGGCCGCCATAGACTTCCGGACTTCTTCCTCGATTCGGTTCCACAGATAGTCCTCGTACTCCAAAAATTGCTTGCTGCGCTTGACCTCCAGCTTGCGGGGACGGGGAATATCGATTTTCAGGACGTCCTTCACCCGACCCGGCCGGGCGGCAAAGATGATAATTCGATCCGCCAGGTAGATCGCTTCGTTGATCTGGTGCGTGATGAAGAGAACCGTTTTCTTGGCCTCGTTCCAAATGCGCAGCAGCTCGAGCTGCATGATTTCCCGGGTCTGAGCGTCCAGGGCCGCGAACGGCTCGTCCATGATCAACACGTCGGGATCGACGGTGAGGGCGCGCGCCAGATTGCACCGCTGCTGCATGCCGCCGGACAGCTCGTGCGGGTAATGGTCCTCGAAGCCGGCCAGCCCGACCAGCTTGATGAACTTGAGCGCGCGCTCTTTGTCCGCTTCGCCGTTGCTGCGCCCCCGGCATTCCAGGCCGAACATGACGTTCTTCAGGACCGTCCGCCAGGGCAGGAGACAGGCATCCTGAAACACCATCGCGCGGTCCGTCCCCGGCCCGGTGACCTCTTTGCCGTCCAAAAGGATCTTTCCGCCAGTGGGCTTGAGCAGCCCGTCGGCGATGTTGATGAAGGTCGTCTTGCCGCAGCCGCTCGGTCCCACGATCGTGACGAACTCGCCTTCTTCGACCGACAGGTTGACGTTCTCCAGCGCCAGGAGCCTGCCGCCGGTTCGCGGCTGATAATACTCCATGTTCAAGCCAACCGACTGTACTTTAATTCTTGCCATTCGAACCTCCCGGAAACGCGGCCAATATCTTGCGAGTTGAAGAACTTCTCAGCAGGCTAAGCTTTTCATAAATCCGCTACCCTGCGCAAGGTCTCGTCACTTTTCTTGACAAGGGGCGGACGATCGGATAGGGTCCTTTCGAATCGGCACTTTTATACGTAAAAAAACCAGAATGCAAGAGGTGGAGGCTGGCATCATCGGCCTCCATTTTTTGTTGGATCAAAAATCGAGGAGGAAGGTTCGATGAGCGCGGATTTGGTGATCAAAAACGGCACGGTCGTGACCCCGCAAGAGACTTTCAAGGGCGGCGTGGCGATCAAAGACGGCGTGTTCGTCGCCATCGGCACCGACGACAGCCTGCCCAAAGGCAACGAGGAGATCGACGCCAAAGGAAACCACGTTCTTCCCGGCATCATCGACGGCCACGTCCACTTCAGGGAGCCCGGGCTCGGCCACAAAGAGGATTTTACCAGCGGCTCGACCGCGGCGGTTTGCGGCGGCGTCACGATGATCATGGACATGCCCAACGTCCAGCCGCCGACCGCCGACGCGGAAAAAGTAAAAGAGAAAATAAAAATCGCCGAAGGAAAATTTTTAACCGACTACGCCTTCTACGGCGTCGTGGTGCAGACCAACACGGGCGACATTCTGCCGATGGCGGAAGCGGGCGTCATCGGCTACAAGATTTTTTTCGGCGAGACGATCGGCAATCTGCCGTTTCCCGACGACGGCATGTGCCTGGAGGCGTTCGCCAACATCAGCAAGTCCGGCTTGCCGCTCGGCATCCACGCCGAGAACCGCCAGATCATGGCCTACTACACGAACAAATTAAAAGCCGAAGGCAAAACCGATCCGGTTTACTGGGAGGCTTCGCGTCCCGCCATCTGCGAGGCGGAGTCGGTGGCGCACGCGATCTTTTTCGCCGAGATGTTCAACACGAAACTCCATGTCTACCACATGAGCTCCAAGCAGGCCGCGTGGATGGTGCGCGACGCGAAAGCGAGAGGCCTCAGGGTGACGGCCGAGACCGGACCGCATTACCTGCTGCGAGAACCTAAAGACATGGAAAAGGTCGGACCGCTCCTCAAAATGAACCCGCCGGTCAGGACCCGAGATCACGGCGAAGTGCTTTGGGACGGACTCCTCAACGGTTACGTCGATATGATCGCGACCGATCACTCGCCGCACACGCTCGAAGAAAAAGGCTCGGATATTTACGGCAAGATGACCAAGCCGGCGATCTGGGATTGCATCTCCGGCTTCTGCGGCGTCGAGACCGCCGTCCCCGTGCTGCTCACCGAAGTCAACAAAGGCCGGATGACGCTCAACCACTACGCGCAGATCACTTCGCAAAATCCCGCCAAGGTATGGCAGATCTATCCCAAGAAGGGCGCGATCCGCTTGGGCTCGGACGGAGACTTAACGATTGTCGATATGAACAAAGAAGGAACCATCGACGTCAACAAGCTCCACAGCAAGAACAAGCCGAGCCCCTGGCATGGCTGGAAGGTAAAAGGCATGCCCGTCTGCACGGTCGTGCGCGGCAACGTCCAGATGCGCGACGGGGAGCCGGTCGGAAAACCGATTGGGAAATTGGTCAGGCCGAATCCGAGATAAACGGGTAGGGGCGGGTTTAAAACCCGCCCCTACAATTTTCGTTCCGCCGCGTTCAGCGCTGCCTGCAAAATCACTCCGTGTAAATCCACGGCCGTCAGGCCGCAGTACTCCAGACTGTAACCGGGCCGTACCTCGGCCATGCCGTCTTCGAGCAAACGCTGCAAAACCATGCGGCGAAAGCCGCCGTGGCCCATCACGCCGTCGTGCTCTTTGAGGTCGGCCTCTTCGTGCGTGGAAAAATATACCGCCTGCTCGCGCGTTAGGCCGTAGTGAGTGGTGAGCGCCTTGAAGAAATCCGCCGACCAGTAGCCGGTCTGCTCTTCGGTCGCGCCCGCCGCGTAGAACTCCGCCACCGTTCCTTCCCAGAGAATCGCCCGCTTGAAATCGATCTTGGCGCGGAACTCGGCGAGCATCGGCGCGACGAAAATTTCATCTTCCGTGATGCCGAGCGCCCTGGCGGTTTCGACGACGACGTGGACGTGGCCCGGCGGCCTTGGATGGATCAGCTCGTCGGCGAGCTTCTGCGCCATCGGCGCCATCAGGTCGCGGTGCTTGCGAAAGAATGCGATGTGCTTGTGGTAGGAGGCGGCCTCCAGCGTGTTGATCTCGATCGTGTAGGCGCCCCAGTTTTTGAAAAATATCTTCAGCGCGTCGCGCGACAGCTCGCCCGACCTCAGCTTCTGCATGAACGGCGCGTCGGTGACGCGCTCCTTCCACCGCTTGGCCACCTTCTTATAGTGCTCGTCGACGTAGGCCTTCGCCTCGTCGCTGCTCATCATAACTTAGCTCCTACCCTTCAGCTTTCAGCAATCCGCTCTTCGAATTTTCTTCCTATCGCCTATTGCCTACCGCCTAACGCCTGCATCTGTACCGTCGTTCCTCTTTTCCTGCACTCCTCCACGAAAATCACGTGGATCTCCGGGTCCTGGTCCCTGTACTCGATCTGCGTGCCGCCGGACTTGATGTCCTGATCGGTCTTGGACAGATCCTCCACCTTGTAAGTGAATCCCCACGGCTTAAGCGCCAGGTAACGCGCCGGCTCGGGACTGGGATTGAAATGCTGATGAAACCAGTCGGCCGGCGGCACGAACAAACTGCCGGGGCGCCAGTCGATGCGGATTTTCGCTTTGCCTTCCTTCCAGAAGAAAGAATAGCCCTCGCCGGTGAGAATCAGGATATGAGCGCCGGGACCGTGGCGGTGGCCGCGCGGGTAAGTTCCCACGGGATACTCCTCGACGTGCGCGCTGATCGTGTTGGCCGCGAGGTGGAGCCGGATTCCCGTCGCGCCGTGGCCGCGCCGCGTGCGGTCATGCAGCTTGAAAGAAGGAATTTCGGGAATGAAATTCGACTCCCACGTGCGGTGGTCGGGGATCTCCGTTCCCACGGCGCTGAAATAACCCTTCTCGCCCGAGAAGCGATCGGCAAAGATGAACGGGTTGCGGAAGATAAAGTCGAGATTGCGAAAGCGGTTGATCATCTGCGGCGCGTCGGTGAGCGCCACGTAGCGCGCCGGCTCGTCGCCTTGCGCGTTGAAATGCTGGTGCCAGACGTTGAGCGGCGGCGAGAAGAGACTCCCCTCCTGCCATTCGAAAGTCTGCTTGAGGCCGCCTTCGTTCCACACCGTCGTCGCCCCGCGGCCGCGAAGAACGTAGATCAACTCTTCAAAAAGATGGCGCTGGGCCTCCGTCTGCCTCTGCGGCGGGATTTCACAGACGTACGCGTCGCAGCTGCGCCCCGACCCGACGAGATTGATAAACGCGCCGCTGACTCCTTTGCGCTTCCAGGGCGCCAGCTCGAGCGACCGCAAGTCTTCGACCGAGTGGCCGCGAACCACGGGCAAGCCTTCGCTCTGTTGCCACAATTCGTATGGCGTCAATTCGTGATAGGCGGCAAGCTGGGATAAATTCATTTTGCCGGACTCCTTTGGAAGGCTGGCTTTACGCGACCCGCAGATTCATCGAGCCGATCCCTTCGATCTCCGCTTTGAGCGCGTCGCCGGGGCCGAGCTGCTTTTGATAGGCCGGCGCGTCCGGGTTGCCGGTGGCGATCAGGTCTCCGGGATAGAGCGTGCTCACCTGCGAGAGGAAGCTCACCAGCTCGGCGACCCCGTTGACCATGGCGTCCGTTCGCGCCGATTGTCTCAGCTCGCCGTTGACCCAGAGGCGCATGAAAAGGTTCTGCGGGTCCTTGATCTCTTCCCGCGTCGTGATCCACGGACCGACCGGGGCGAAGGTCTCGAAGCCCTTGCGCACGCAGCGGCTGCCCGGCAACCCTTTGCCGGAGCCGTACGAGCGCGCGGTCACGTCGAGAATGATCGTGTAGCCGAACACCGCCTCGAAGGCCCGTTCTTTTTTCAGGTTGCGCGCCTTTTTGCCGATCACCACGCACAGCTCGAGTTCGGGAAAAATATTTCCCGCGCCGGGAGGAATGACGATCGCCTGCTCGGGACCGATGATCGCCGACGGCGGTTTTAAAAAAGTTTTCTCGAGAACCTCCGCCGGCGGGGCCGCGCCCGCCGTGCCCCTGCCGCGGGCGGCGTCGAGCCCCCGGCTCCCTCTTTTGTAGTTGGTCGCCGCCGCCCAGATCTTCGATGGGTTCTCGACCGGCGCCTTGAGCTGCTTGGGATCGAGCGGCAGCCGTTTTCCTTTTTCAACGACGCCGGCGAGAGAAGAGCGAAGGCCGTCGTACTCAGTTATGAGATCGATCATCGTCGCGCCTTTCGCCAGCGCGTCGTTTACAAAGATCAACTCGTTGCCTTGCACGATTGCGAGACTGTTTGGTTTCACGGACGCGAATTTCATTCTCAGTTACCTTTCTCTATAACTTTAAACGATCCTATAACTTGACTGGAGAATTTTATCAAACTTCCACAAGCAAAGTTTACCAGTCATACTCTCAAGAGGAGAGGCCGTAGGGGCACGAGGTTTCGGTCCGCGGCCGATAGATTTGTACATAATCCGAACCTTTCCAATCGGACGTCCGCGGCCCTTTCCCTCGCGCCCTTCTTGCTGCAGGGGGTGCGCCGTCACTTCCTCGTTCCACCTCGGTTTTTCTTACCTTGACAGCACCTAATCATCCGCCCTATTTTGCCCGCATCGACTTTAGGCTGGGTCTCCGGCTAGATCCGTTGCTCGCGCAGCATCGTTCCGCCAGTCTCGCCGAGCCCCCAAGCTAAGGAGGGCGACATGAAAAATTATCGACTCGCTGTGGCCGTATCTTTGACTGCTCTTCTCCTCGTACCGACATCCAGCCTCAACGCTCAGGAGGCGCCTTACTACCAAGGTAAGACGATCAGGATAATCGTCGGATTCACGCCTGCTGGATTTTACGATCGTTGGGCCCGGCTCGCCGCGCGCTATTTGCCAAAGTACATCCCCGGCAGTCCGGAAATCATCGTCCAAAATATGGCAGGCGCAGGCGGCATGATCGCCGCCAACCACGTGTATACCGTAGCAAAGCCCGACGGCTTAACTCTTGGTGGACTAAGTTACGGCGCTTATCTGGATCAGCTCGTAGGTCGGAAGGAGGTCCAGTACGACGTGCGCAAATTCCACTGGATTGGCTCACCGGAAAAGAGCGACGTCATATTCTACATGCGGGCGGACAGCCCTTATAAGTCGATTGAAGATATCCGTAACGCGAAGGAACCCCCTAAATGCGGTTCCACGGGCACGGCGGGCTCCGATTACATCCTGGCGCGTCTGTTAGAAGAGACCCTCGGTCTGAAGATCGACACGGTGCTGGGCTATCCCGGCGGGAGTGAGATCGATATCGCGGTGGAAAAAGGCGAAGTGCAATGCCGCGGCATGACCGCCGCGCCTTTCTTCGGCCGCGAGCCGTTTTTGACGTGGCGGAAAAAGAATTTCGTGCGCGTCCTTTTATACGGCGGCCAGAAAAGGGATGCGCGGATTCCCGATACTCCGACGATCTACGAAATCTTCGATAGAGAAAAGACGCCGGAAGAGGCTCGCCGCGTAGCGAACGTGATATTGCGGGGCGGAGATTTCGGCCGCCCGCTGGTGGCGCCGCCCGGCACTCCGCAAGCCAGGGTGGAGATACTGCGCGCGGCTTACGCGAAATCTTTGAAGGATGAAAGCCTGTTGCGCGAAGCCGAAAAAGGCCGAATGGAAGTCGAATTCGTGAGCGGCGAGGAACTTCAGAAATTGGCGGAAACGATTGTGAATCAACCCCCCGCGGTGATAGCGCGCGTCAAAAAGGTTTTAGGGCAGTGAAGGAATGACGGCGTTACCGCCGCTAAGTAACTTCACGTTGTGATCTCTCCTCTTCTCCGTTACGATCACGGCGATGGGTAGCGCGAAGGCGGCTGATATCACGGTGCTCAGCGCGGGCGCCGTCGAGCCGGGGCTGACGAAAGTTATCGCTGCGTTCCGGCGCGAGACGGGCAGAACGGTCAAAGTCGCCTTCGCCACCGCGCCGGCGATCCTCAAACGCATCGGCGGCGGCGAGACGGCGGACGTGGTAATTGCGCCGCCGGCCGTGTTGGACGAGATCGTCAAGGCCGGGAAGGCCACGCCGGCCGAGCGCGTGACCGTCGGCCGGGTTGGAATCGGCATGGCGGTTCGCGCGGGCGCGCCGGCGCCAAAGATCGCCACGGTCGATGAGTTTAAACAATCCCTGCTGAATGCCGAATCGGTGGTTTACAACCAAGCCTCGACCGGGATCTATCTCGAGCGCCTGTTCGACCGCCTCGGAATGGCGGAGCGAATCAAAGTCAAAACGACGCGCTATCCGGATTTCGCCGCCGTGCGCGATCACATGACACGAAGCAGACGAAACGAAGTCGGCCTCGGCGCGACGACGGTCATCGTCGAGGCCGCCGACAAGGGACTCAAGCTCGTCGGCCCCCTCCCGGCGGAAATCCAAAATTATACGGCTTACGCCGCGACGGTCGCGAGCCAAGCTTCCGCGAACCGCGCCGAGACGGAATTTATCCGTTACTTGACGACGCCTGCGGCGAAGGCGATATTAGCGGCGGCCGGAATAGAATAGCGGACCGCCGGAGTATTTGGAGTAGTGGAGTAATGGCTCGGAAAGGGAGGCTTCGATGAAGCGCTTCATTATTTGCGGGATTTTTTTACTTGTCGGATCTGTCGTTCTCGCAGAAGTTATTGAAGCGGCGTCGGAGGAATTTTTTAAGGGCAAGACCGTGAGACTCCTGATAGGCGTCTCGGCGGGAGGCGCCTTGGACGACTGGGGACGTTTTGTCGCCCAGCACCTGGGCAAGCAGATTCCGGGAAATCCCGATGTCGTGGCGCAAAATATGCCGGGAGCGGGAACCGTGGCCGCCGCCAACCACATATATAACGTTGCCAAGCCGGACGGCTTGACCCTCGGGCTCGTCAATCCCGGCATCTACGTCGATCAGCTTCTCGGCGCGCAAGAGATCCGCTTCGAGTGGCCGAAATTTTCCTGGATCGGCTCTCCGGAGCGGGTCGATCAGGTTCTGTTCGTGCGCGCCGACACTCCCTACAAGACCCTTGAAGAGATGCGCCGGGCCAAGGAGCCGCCGCGCTGCGGAGCGACGGGGCGCTCGGGACTGGCCTATTTTTTACCGCGGCTCGTGGAGGAGGCGCTCGGCCTCAAGATCACCATGGTGGTCGGTTACGGCGGCGGCGGGGACATGAACATCGCGATCGAGCGGGGAGAGTTGCACTGCCGCGCCGGGACCGTTTCGGCTTATATCGGGCGCGAACCCACGAGCACGTGGATGAAAAACGGCTTCACGCGCGCGCTCGTCCAAAGCGGCGCCACGCGTTATCCGAAGTTGCCCGACGTACCGACGCTCTACGAGCTGATGGAAGCCCAGAAGACGCCCGACGCGACCAAGCGCGTCGCCAAAGTCATGCTCTCCTCCGGCGATTTCGGCCGGCCGTTTATCGCTCCACCGGGAACGCCCGCGGATCGGGTGAAAATTTTGCGCGAGGCTTTCGTGAAGGCGCTGAACGACCCGGCGCTGCTTGCCGACGCGAAGAAACGGAAATGGGATTTAGATCTCACGACCGGCGAGACGCTTGAAACCATCGCGAAGGAAGTTATGGTGCAGCCGCCGGAGGTTGTGGAGAGAGTCAAGAAGCTGATGGAGAATTAGCCTATGGCCGTCGTTTACGATCCGTCGGCGCGCTACGAGATCAAAATCCGGGACGTCGAGTATCGGAAATATCCGGCTAGGCCTCTGATAGCGCGCGTCTACCAACCTCAAGGGGCCGGCCCGTTTCCCGCGCTGCTGGATCTGCACGGGGGCGCGTGGAACGATCAGGACCGCACGGCCAATGCGCCGATGGACGAGAAGCTGGCGGCGAGCGGCATCCTGGTAGCGGCGATCGACCTGCGCCGGGCCCGCGAAGCTCTCTACCCCGCGTCGGTGGCGGACGTGAACTACGGAGTGCGCTGGCTCAAATACAAAGCGCGCGAGTGGAACGGCGACCCGGCAACGCTCGGCGCGCTCGGAAGCTCAAGCGGCGGCCATGAGCTGCAACTGTGCGCCATGCGCCCGCGCGACCCGCGCTACAACGCGCTTCCGTTGCCCGAAGCGCCCGGCCTCGACGCATCGTTGAACTATATAATCGTCCGTTCCCCCATCAGCGACCCGCTAGCCCGCTACGAGCAGGCGAAGAGGATGGAGCGCGAGCATCTAATCAAGGCGAGCGAGAACTACTTCAGGCCGTGGGAGACTATTTTCGAAGGCAACCCGCAGTTGATTCTCGAACGCGGCGAGCCGGCAACTCTGCCGCCGGCGTTCGTCCTCCAGGGCGAGCTCGACGACAACGTGCTCCCCGCGGTGCAGGAGAAGTTTGTCGCCAGCTACCGGAAAGCGGGCGGCAAGATCGACTACGAATTGTTCCTCGGCTGCGAGCATCGGTGGGTTATCAAGCCCGGCCCGCAGACCGACCGCGCCGTCGAGATGATCAAAGCCTTCATCGCGAGGCAGTTGCGCGCGCGCCAGGCCGCGGATTGACGAAGAATCGCCCCGCCGCATTCACCCTCTGGCAATTAATGAATCACCTGCAACAATGTTGTTGGAGAAACGACATGCCACGGCAAATCTCGACGAGCGTCACTATTCTCGCGCGGCCCGCGCTTGTCGCATTGTTGATTGCGGCCGCATCGATACCGGCTGAAGCCCAAGCGCCGCGCTCGCCGACGCCGAAGTCGGTGAGCGGAGTCGTTCAAGCCGAGACCGTCGTGAAAGGGCTGGAGCATCCTTGGGGACTCGCGTTGCTCGCCGACGGCAGCATGCTGGTCACGGAGCGTCCGGGCAGACTGCGCAAAGTCGAACGCGACGGCCGCGTCTCCGAGCCGCTCGCCGGCGTGCCGAAAGTTTTCGCCGAGGGACAAGGCGGGCTTCTCGACGTGGCGCTCAGCCCGGAATTCGGCAGGGACCGGCTCGTCTTTCTTTCGTTCGCCGAGCCCGGCGAAGGCGGCGCCGGCACGGCCGTCGCACGCGGGCGTCTCGGCGAGCGCGGGCTGGAAAATACGCAGGTGATCTGGCGCCAGCAGCCCAAAGTCGGCGGCGGCAATCACTTCGGCTCGCGAATTGTGTTTCGCCCCGACGGCACGATGTTCGTGACGACGGGCGAGCGGTTCAATTATTCGGAAAAAGCCCAGGACCTTTCGACGACGCTGGGGAAGATCGTGCGCATTAATTCAGACGGCTCGGCGCCGAAGGACAACCCTTTCGTCGGCCGCGCCGGCACGCGTCCCGAAATCTGGTCCTACGGCCATCGAAACGTTCAGGCCGCGGCGCTCGAGCCCGACACCGGACAGCTCTGGACCACAGAGCACGGCGCGCGCGGCGGCGACGAGGTAAACCATCCGGAAGCCGGCAAGAACTACGGCTGGCCGGTCATCTCCTACGGCACTCATTACTCGCTGTTAAAAATCGGCGAAGGCACGGCGAAGGCGGGAATGGAGCAGCCGGTTTATTACTGGGATCCGGTGATCGCGCCGTCCGGCATGACTTTCTACACCGGCAATATGTTTCCCGATTGGAAGCGAAATATTCTCATCGGCTCGCTCACGCCGGGAGGCCTCGTAAGACTCGCGATGAAGGACGGCAAAGTCGCGAAAGAAGAACGCTACCTCGGCGATCTCAGAGAGCGCATCCGCGACGTGCGGCAGGCCCCCGACGGCTCGCTTTTATTATTGACCGACTCGGGCAACAGCCGCATCCTTCGAGTTACTCCCGCAGCCCGGCGTTGACGCTCAAGCTGAACCTCACCCGGCGGTGATTCACGCTGACTTGACTCCCTAACCGAGACGACAATGTACTTGCCTCAAGGCGCGCCGTTTGGCAGAATAGGTCTACCATGTCGTGGCTGAGTGAAGTGGATAAAGCGCGGCGGCGAAAGCAGGAGCAAGAGAAAACGCGAAGAAAATTCCTCGACTCGGAGCTCCGCAAGCACGACCCCATGGTGCGCCGAGTGCTCGAAGAGGTGGCGGAATATTTAAAAAAGGTGGAGGCGTTTAAAGCCCCAACCGTGGCCGTCGTATTCCAATCCTCGAATAATTTCCAGGAGGGCAGTTGGTCCGTGGCGGATGAGCGGGAATGTTGCGACATCGTCTACCTGCAGACCATGGACTCGCCGCGTTTTCGCGTCGTCTATCGAAGCGGCGATGTCTTCGATTACGCCTATACCCACGACACAACCGAGGACGAGCTCAAGGACGCCTTGAAGGAAGTCCTGACCTGGAGAGTCAGCATCTGACGAATTCGTTTTAAAGTTTCCCCCTCCGTTTGACGAAACTTCCCCGCCGTTTTATGGATAGTGGGACGCGGCGTCGCGTCCAGCATGGCTAAGCCCACCGACCCACAAAAAGAAATCGAGACCGCCGGCGTCCTTTCCCGTTACCAGCTCCTGACGTTATATTTTCCCGCGTTCGTCCTATCCCTGGGCTACAGCATCGCGACGCCGGCGATCCCGGTGTTCGCCAAGTCGTTTGACACCGGCTTCGGCGTCGCCTCGCTTGTCATCGTCGTGCACGCGCTCGGCAGTTTGGTCGCCGCGGTTCCCACCGGTTTTCTCGTCGATCGTCTCGGCCGGCGGCCCATGCTTTTGGCCGGTCCGATTCTGATGGCGGCGTCGTCTTGCATGACGGCCCTGGCGCGTTCGTTCGCCGAGCTTCTCATCTATCGCTTGATCGGCGGCGTCGCGAACGAAATGTGGCGCCAGGCCCGGCTCGCGATCATCGCCGACGTCGCCAAGAACCGCCAGCGCGGGCGGCAGATGAGCGGCATGGTGGGCACCGAAGGCGCCGGCAAGCTACTCGGTCCCGCCCTCGGCGGCGTGCTCGCCACCTGGAGCATCCGGTTGCCGTTCTTCGCGCACGGGGCGCTCGCGTTTCTCGCGATCGTGCCGAGCTTCTTCATGGTGCGCGAGTCGGCGCCCGAGCCCGTCACGGCGCCGGGCAAGAAAGATGAAGACCGGCTCAGCACGCGCGCCGTCCTGGCGCTGATGCTCGATCGCAGGTATCTCGGCTTTTTCACCGCGCAGTTTTTCGCCTCGATGACGCGCGGCGTGCTCTGGGGCGGAACGCTGCTGCTTTACGCGACCTACGCCTATGATGCGGGCCCGCAACTGCTCGGCGGTCTGGCGACGACCATCAGCATCGTCGGAATTCCGATCACGCTATCGTGCGGCTATCTGATGGACCGGTTCGGGCGCAAAACCACGATGGTGCCGGGATTTCTCTTGATCGCTCTCGGCCTCGTGTTCCTCGCGTCGAGCGCGGAGTGGCGCTGGAGCCTCGCCACTTTCATCGCCGGCTTCATCTGGATCAACGGCGCCGGGAGCATCACGTCCGGCAGCATGCAGGTGCTCGGCTCGGACATGGCGCCGGCGGCGGCGCGCGGACGGTTCTTCGGCTTCTGGCGTCTTATCGGCGAGATCGGCGGGCTCATCAGCCCCGCTCTGTTTGCTTTCCTTGCGGAGCACATCGCCTACAGCGCTGCTTTCGCTCTTTTCGCCCTCTTTTCCCTCGCCACCGCCGCGCTGCTGGCGTTTTCCGTCAAGGAAACCATCGGGCGGGGAAAATTACAGTAGATCTCGGAAGCGCAACGACCATTCGCCCAGCCGGGGGTCTCTCTCCGGGCTGATGCGATACGGCTGTGTTACGCGGCACGAGACTTCTAACGGAAAATTTTGCAACTACGCCTTATACTTCCTCGTCCCACGCATCAGCCCTTCGAGAAACCCCCGACCGGGCGAATCCCCCACTTCCAGCCGGTCAGAAAGGTCCAGATACAAGGCGCGCGAGAAATCGACGAGCGGAGGCGTACTCTTTTCAGTACGTCGCATAGCTCGCCACCGGCGAGCGTTTAAGACTGTCGCGATTCGAAGCGCGATAATCGCAACGCTCGCCGGTGGCGAGCTATGGTAGCTGGAGCTTTATGGCCGTCTGGGCGGGTGGAGGAAGAGACTGAGGAACGCCGATACGATCAGCATCGCGATGAAGAGGCTGAAGGAAAGGAAATAACTTTGCGTGGCGTCGAAGAGGAGACCGAAAAACGGCGGACCGCCGGCGGCGAAGCCATGGGTGAGGAGCGAGCCCATGCCGCGGATTTTTCCCAGCGAGATGCGGCCGAAGTAGTTGGCCCAGATCATTTCGGAAAGGATCGAAGTTCCACCCAGGCCGATGCCGTAGAGAAAAAAACCGGCGTAAAGAAAAAAAATGCCCTGGCCCGAGAGCGCGCACACGAGCCCCGCGGCTTCAATCAGAAACTTGGCCGTGATGAGCCGGGCGATATTCCGGCGCTCGGCGAGGAATCCCCAGACGATCGGCGTGCTGAACTGCATGAACGCTATGATGCTCAGAACCAGCGCCGCCACGATCGCGGGATGGCCCTGATCGCTCACGAAGGCGTAGACGTGAAGATTCAAGCCGGTCACGCCCACGCTCGCGACGCCGAAGGTGGTCGCAATGACCCAGAAGGCAGAAGTGCGCAGCGCTTCCCCGCGGCTCCAGACGACGTCGGCGAGCGCGCTCGGATGGGCTTTCCCGGCGCCGGCTCCGCTCGGAGTAGAGCCGGCTTCGGATCGCGCGCGCGATCTTCCGTCCGCCAGGAGGCCCATGTCTTCCGGTGTCCGTCGCATAAAGAGCAGCGACGGGCCGACGACCAGCAGTAAAGTGAGAGCGCCAAAGACAGCCCAAGCCGCGCGCCATCCCGAGTACACGATGATCGAGGCCACGAGAAGAGGCATTCCGACCTTGGCCAAGCTGTGGCCCATGCCGGCCAGGGCGAGCGCGCGGCCGCGCATGCGGATAAACCAGCGCGAGATGGAGACGTTCACCACCATCGAGCCCATGAGCACGTCGCCCGGACTCACGAGGAGCCAGCGGTAAAGCACGAACTGCAAAAAATTCCCCGCCTGGCCGAGAAGAAGAAATCCCGTCCCGGCAACCAAACCGCCGGTGACCATGAGCCACCTGCCGCCGTAACGGTCGATGAGAGAGCCGATCAGCGGCGCAGCGATCGCATTGATGAGGATTTCCCCTGACCGGACGAGTGAAAAGACGCCGCGGGAAATTCCCAGATCGTTCGAGAGCGGTTTTAAAAAAATGCTCAGCGTGCTCGATATCGAGAAGGCGGAGGCGATGTGGGCGAGAAAACCGACGGCGACGATCGTCCAGCCGTAAAAAAATTTCGTCTTGTGGGTTGCTTGTTCCGCGGCTGTCGAGGACACGCCCTGGTTGTATCAAGCCTCCGATCAAGAGTTCAAGGCAAGATGTTTTCAGGCCGTTCAGAAAGGTCTCGGCTCTTGAATAACGGCCAATTTTGATGCCTCTCGAAGGGAAGAAGAAGTTAAAAGCTTTTCAGAATCACATAATGAAAGCATCCAATCGGTTCCCTCGCCCGCTTGCGGGAGAGGGTTAGGGTGAGGGCTGAGGGTTAGGGTGAATCGCTCCGAAGATAGCCCCCTCATCCTGACCTTCTCCCTCAAGGGAGAAGGAAGCCGAGCGGCGGCGATTCAAGCTCAACGATGTAGATGAGCCTTTATGGACGGCCGGCTAGAAGCCGCGCATGATGCGTTGCGGCCGCCAACGCTGCGCGCGATGCTCCGCGATATAGTCCGACCGTGCGAACAACTTGATAAGCGCGACGCCGGCTATGAAACCGCCGACGTGCGCCCAGAAGGCGACGCCGCCTCCGACGTCGGCCGCGAAGGAGACCACGCCGCTGAGAAACTGAATCGCGAACCAGTAGCCGAGCATGACCCACGCGGGCAGCGCCATGGAGGTGATGAAAAATCCCAACGGCACCAGCGTGTAGACCCGCACGTTCGGATAGAGTATGAGGTAGGCGCCCATGACGCCGCTGATCGCTCCCGACGCGCCGACCATCGGCACCGGCGAGCCGGAGTCGGTCAAGATCTGCCCGGCCGCCGCGGCCAGCCCGCACAACAAATAGAATACGACGAAGCGCCCGCGTCCCATGGAATCTTCGACGTTGTTGCCGAAGAGCCAGAGGAACCACATGTTCCCCAACAAATGCATCCAGGAGCCGTGGAGGAACATATGAGTGAATAGATGCGAGACCTGAGGACCGGGGTCGATTATGCAAGCCGGCAACCCTTGGCCCATTGGAAAACGTGTGCCGGGTGGAAGCGAGCCGGTCAATTCTCCGGCGATGAGTCCAAGCTCGCAGACGGACTTGGCGAGCGGGTAGGCCGCGCCGGCGCCTTGCACGCCGAGCCAACTGAGAACGTTGAGGCCGATGATCGCTCCGGTAACGATGGCCGGACGCTGGGTCTGATTTTCGTCGCGATAGGGAAACATGTCTCCTCCTCAACCCTTCCGTACAACGACGGACGCAACCACGTACATATCATATTTCTCTCCGCAGGCCATACGGTCAAGACTTGTTTCGTGGATGCTGACTCATTTGGCCTTTACTGCGTCAGGCTCTACGAAAATTTCCGTTCGCCCTTGGACAAAAGCTCAGGACGAACGGCTAATGTGGTTTCCCGTTCGTGGTGAGCCCCGTCGAACCATGAATGGGTCGCCACCGAGTTTCATCATTTAAAATGATTCACTACGGTATCCATCTGGACAAACGAAATCGGGTCGTGGTACCTAAAGGAGTCAAGTAGGGCGTATGATGGCGAGTGCAGGAGACCTACGGGATACCTTGCGAGTCAGGAATATCGCGCGCGCGAGGAAACGCTGGATGGCCTCGGCGGCAGCCATAACTTCCTGCGCCGCAGCGCTGGTCGTGTTTTCCTCGTGCGGTTATGCGCCTCTGGAGCGCAGTCCCGGACCCGCCGCCGCAAACGTTTCCACAAAGTCGGCCGGCTTCACAAACTTCGAAACCGAGCCCGTTCACCCGTTGGTTCTATCCCCCGATGGCCGTTATCTCTACGCGCTCAACACGGCCGACGATCGTTTGGAAATTTTCGCCGCCGGCGGCGCGGAGCTTCGCTCGGTGGGAGAAACCGCCGTCGGCCTCCGGCCCGTGGCGCTCGCGCTCCACGGCAACACTGCCTGGGTGGTCAACCATCTTTCCGATTCCGTGAGCGTGGTGGATGTCTCGAATCCGGCGCGCCCGCGAGTCACGCACACGCTCCAGGTCGGGGACGAGCCGCGTGGAATTACCGTCGCGGGTCCGATGCGCGATCGTGTTTTTGTCGCTACCGCCAAACCGGGAGAGAGCTTTACCCCCGGCATCGGCCGGGCTCAGGTCTGGATGTTCGAAGCGGCGCGGCCCAAAGCGCCGCCGAAGGTCGTGACGTTGTTTGGCGCCAAGCCCAGAGCGCTGGCCGCCTCCACGGACGGACGCCGCGTGTACGCCGCCGTGTTTTTCTCGGGCAACGGCACGGCCACGGTCTCCGGCGAGGATGCGGCGCGTCTCGGCCGCGCGCCTCGCTTCAGCCGCAAGAACATTCCCTATACCGACGTCCCCAAACAAGGCGCGATCGTCCGGCGGATCGACCGCAGTTGGCGCGACTTTGACGGAAGAGATTGGACCACCGCCATCCCCTTCGAGTTGCCGGACTACGACGTGTTCGTCATCGACGCGGCGGGAGAAAACCCGGAAGTTACGGAACAGATCCCGAACGTCGGCACGGTGCTCTTCAATATGGCGGTGCGGCCCGCGAGCGGCGAGATCTGGGTCGCCAACACGGAGGCGGCGAACTTTATCCCGCAGGAAGAACGGCTGCGGGCAAAATTCTCCGAGAGCCGCATCACGCGTATTTTTCCCGCGGCCGGCGGCGGGCACAAGATCCAGGCCGTCGATTTAAACCCGCACATCGACCGCTCCGTCGCCGCGGGGTCGCCCTCGGAGCGCGAGGTCAGCCTGGCCCAACCGCTCGACCTCGCGTTTCAACCCGACGGCGGCGAAGCTTACGTCGCCGCGTTCGGCTCGAAGAAAATCGGCGTCCTCGACGGCGCCGGCCGCGTCGTCGATCGCATCGCCGTGGGCTTCGGCCCGGGCGGCCTGGCGCTCGATGCGGAGCGCCGGCGGCTCTACGTTTTGAACCATCTCGATGCGACCGTCGCGGTCGTCGATCTCAAGACGCGACAGTCAATTGCCACAGTTCCGTTGCGCTACAACCCCACGCCCGCAGTCGTGAAGCAGGGGCGCCCTTTCCTATACGACGCGGTCCTGACTTCGCGCCACGGCGATCTCTCCTGCGCGAGCTGCCACGTGTTCGCCGATTTCGACGGATTGGCCTGGGACCTCGGCGATCCGAACGGTCAAATGGTCGACTATCCGCTCCTCATCCGGAGCACCCAGCCTTTCGCCGAGCCGCGCCAGGCGATCCACCCGGTCAAAGGTCCGATGGTCACGCAGAGCCTCCGCGGGTTGGCGGGCGTCGCGCCGTATCACTGGCGCGGCGACCGCTACGGCACTCCGTACGCTCCGGGCGAGGACGTGGCGAGCTTCAAAGACTTCAACGCCGCTTTCGTGGATTTGCTCGGACGTTCTGAAGAGATCCCCGACTCGGCCATGGAGATCTTCGCGCGCTTCGCGCTGACGATCCGCCATCCGCCGAATCCCAATCAGCGCCTGGACCGGAGCATGGACCCCGAGCAACGAGCGGGTTTCGAATTTTTCACCGGCCCGTTTCGCTCCGGCGCGGGGCAGGTGAATTGCGAGGGCTGCCACCACCTGCCCTCGGGCACCAACCGGCTGGTCAACTTCGAAAACATTCAAGTCGGACGAGACATGAAGACCGCGCACCTGCGCAACGTTTATCAAAAGGTCGGCCGTTTCAACGCGCCGGGTCCGCAAGTCTCCGGCTTCGGGTTGCTCCACGACGGCGCCTTCGATACGGTCGCAAACTTTTTACGCCTGGACACTTTTTTCTTTCCCGGGAACACTCAAGAAGAAAAGGATGCGACCCGTCGCGCGCTGCAAAGTTACATCATGGC